>JBQCJC010000001.1:0-7270 GCA_051953135.1 Thermoanaerobaculia bacterium
GGGGGCCAAAGTGCGGCGGTGCGCCACTTGGTTAACGGGCGGGGGGGGTTGCACGCTACTATTGGGGGGGGGGGGTCAAGCCGCCCCCCTAATTCCCTTAAACCCGGGGGGGAAACGCGCCGGCGGCACCACGTTTCCGATGCTCGACTTTCACCTTCGTCGAGATTCCACCGCGCACGTAGAAGTCGCCTTCGACCATCAAGTAGCGCGGATCGAGCACGTTGATCAAATCGTCGGCAATGCGATTCGTCACCGCTTCATGGAACGCGCCTTCATCGCGATACGACCACAGATACAACTTCAGCGATTTCAACTCCACGCACTTTTCGTCGGGCGTGTAGCGAATGCGGATCGTGGCGAAATCGGGCTGCCCGGTCATCGGGCAGAGGCACGTGAATTCGGGCGCTTCGAACGCGATCTCGTAGTCGCGCTGCGGATTCGGATTCGGGAACGTTTCGAGAGTCTTCGAGGGCTTGGTGGTCATCGTTTCACTTGCTGCTGCGCCTGTTGAGCGGCCATCAGCTTCTGATTCAACTCTTTGATGCGCTCCTGCAATTGCGTGATCTTTGCCTGCGCGTCGGCACGGAGGCGCTCGGTATCGGTGCGAAGGCGCGAGATCTCCTCGTCCTTCTGCTTGTCCCCGCCGCTCTGCTGCTGCATCTGCGTGCGCAGGAAATCGACGTCGTGGCGCAATCCTTCGAGCTCTTCATCCTTGTCGGAGAGCCGCTGGCGCCACTGCACTTCCTGTTCTTCGTAGAGCCGCTTGATGTCCATCAGCTCGGTAATCTGCGAGAAATCTGAATAGCTCGGAGCCACTTCCCCTCCCTGGCGAACGCGCTCTTCGATCTGCGGAAAGATCTTGCGGAGCTTGAGCGAGAGATCGTCGGAATCGCTCGAAAGCGCCATCGCGTCCTGATACGTGATTTTCTGATGCGCGAGCAATGCGATGAGCGACTGATTCATCGACTGCATGCGATAGAGACCGACGGACGATTCCATCTCCTCGAGAATATCTTTCGTCGCGCCTTCTTCGACGAGCTTCGCCACACGCGGCGAGTTCTTGAGAACCTCCACGGCCGCGGTCATGCGACCGTCGATCGTTTTGACGAGCTTGAGCGAGATGATGCCGCGCAACACGAGCGAAAGCTGCGCGCGAATCTGTTTGTGCTGATCGACGGGAAACGCGTCGATGATGCGATCGATCGTCTGCGCCGCGTTGTTCGTGTGCAGCGTCGAGAAGACGAGGTGTCCCGTCTCCGCCGCGGTGAGCACGGTCTGCATCGTGTCGATGTCGCGCATCTCACCGACCATGATCACGTCGGGATCCTGGCGCATCGCGTTGCGCAGCGCTTCTTTGAAACTCGGCGTGTCGGTGCCGACTTCGCGCTGTGAGATCGCCGCGACTTTGTCCTGGAAGAGAAACTCGATCGGATCTTCGATCGTGACGATGTGCAGCGGCTCGCGTTCCGTGATCTCGAGAATCATCGCCGCGAGCGTCGTCGACTTGCCGGATCCAGTTGGGCCCGTGACGACGACCAGTCCGTCCGGAACTTCAGTGAGATCGAGAACCGCCCGAGGAAGCTCGAGAGTGTCGAGTGACTGAACCTGAATCGGAATGCGACGAAAGACCGCGCCGACCGTGCCGCGCTGCAGATACAGGTTCGCGCGAAAGCGCGCCACGCCCGGGACGCCGTATCCGAAATCGACGGACTGCGTCGCATCGAACTTCTCGCGCTGCACGCGATTGAGCAGCGGCAGGAGCATGCGCTCGAGATCCGCGGGCTTGAGCGGATCGGTCTTCACCGGAATGAGTTGGCCCTTCACGCGCACGAGCGGCGGACGCATGGGCTTCAGATGAAGATCCGACGCCTGCTGCTTCGCCATGTACACGAGCAGATCGTTCAGAGAGAACGCGGGCGCCTGCTGCTGGGGTTCGGGTGTGACCGTCACGGCGCGGGATTATAGAGGGGTTGGCGGTTGACGCGATGAAGCTCGGTGTCATCCCGAGCGAAGCGCAGCGTAGTCGCGGGACCTCCGCCCGATGAAGCGACGGATCCCTCCACTCGCTTCGCTCGGTCGGGATGACACTCGCCAACTATCTGCGCATGATCGAGTCGATGATCATCAGGAACGCTTCCTGTTGTTTCGCCTCGGTCTTGTTGATCACCGCGATCGTCTCGCCGATGCGAAACCGCTGATGCAGTTCATCCGCGGAGTGCGACGACGTCACGACGATGCGTCGCGGCGAGAGACCTTTCGCACGCGCGTAGTCGACGAACTTCTTGCCGTCCATACCCGGCATCTCGAGATCGACGATCAGCAGATCGATCGAGTCGTCGATCTTTGGGAGCGCATCGTATGGGTGCGCATACGTTTCGACGTTTGCAATCGCGGCGTATCGCTCGCCGATGAAGTTCGACCAGAGATCGCAATACGATGTCGAATCGTCCACGATGACGACGCGCTTCTTCGGCTTGTCGCTCATTTCTTTTTGCGCTGCGTCTTCGGTGCCTGCGCGGCCGGAGCGGTACGAAGGTCGTACTTGATCGCGCCGCCGACAATCGTCGTAACCACGCGGCCGACGAACGTTTCGCCCAGGAACGGAGTGTTCGCGGCTTTCGAATGCGAGTCGCGCGTGACCTGATGGCGCGCTTCAAGATCGATGAGCGTCACGTCGCCGAGGCTGCCCTTCTTCAACGTACCGCCCGGCAGATTGAAGATACGCGCGGGGCCGCACGAAAGCAGCTCGATGAGACGCGAGAGGCTGATGACTTTCTCGAGCACGAGCCGGTCGTAGCAAACGGCGAACGCGGTCTCGAGGCCGATCACGCCGAAGGGCGCGAGATCGAATTCGACATTCTTCTCATCGAAGTGATGCGGCGCGTGATCGGTCGCGATCGCGTCGATCGTCCCGTCCGCAATACCTTCGATGATCGCCTGGCGATGCATCTCGCTTCGCAGCGGCGGATTCATTTTCAGATTCGTCGAGAACGACTGCACCGAGTCATCACCGAGCGCGATGTGATGCGGCGTGACTTCGCACGTCACCTTCACACCGTCTTTGCGCGCGCGACGCACGGCGTCGACCGCGCCTTCGGTCGAGAGATGCGCGATGTGCACATGCGCGTTCGTGAGTTTCGCGAGAATCACGTCACGCGCGACGAGCGTCTCTTCCGATGCCGCGGGGATTCCGCGCATGCCGAGGAGCGTCGAGTAGTAGCCCTCGTGCATCACGCCGCCTTCGACGAGATTCGCGTCTTCCTCGTGCGCGACGACCGGAATGCCGAGCATCGTGCAGTACTCGAGCGCGCGGCGCATGAGCTGCGCGTTGTACACGGGCTTGCCGTCATCGCTGACCGCAACGCATCCGGCGGCGCGAAGGTCGGCAAGCTCCGCGAGCTCTTCGCCTTTCAGGCCTTTGCTCACCGCTCCGATCGGATACACGCGGCACCAGCCGTTGCGCGCTGCTTCGGCAACGACCATCTCGGTCACCGCGCGTTCATCGTTCGGCGGAACGGTGTTCGCCATCGCGCAGACGGCGGTGTATCCGCCGGCAACTGCCGCGCGAGTTCCCGTCGCGATCGTTTCCTTGTGTTCCTGTCCCGGCTCGCGAAGATGCGTGTGCAGATCGATGAAGCCGGGCGTTGCGACCAGACCACTCGCGTCGATCACTTCGACGCCGGCCGGCGCTTTGATTTTTTTGTCGAGCTTCGAAACGGTTCCGCCTTCGATGAGGAGATCGAGTGTGGCGTCGAGCTCCTGCGACGGATCGAGAACGCGCGCGTTGGTGATCAGCAGGTTCATTCGGAATGCGCTCCGCCGAGGAGGTACAGGACGGCCATGCGCACCGCGACGCCGTTCGTGACCTGTTCGAGAATCACCGAGACATTCGGATCGTCGGCGACGTCCGATGCGATCTCGACGCCGCGATTCATCGGGCCGGGATGCATCACGATCACGCCTTCTTTCGCGCGGCGCAAGCGCTCGCGCGTCAATCCGAACGTGTTGTAGTACTCGCGCAGCGACGGGAACGAAAGCTTCCCCTGCCGCTCGAGCTGCACGCGCAGCATCATGATGACGTCCGCGCCTTCCATCGCTTCATCGAGCGAATGCACGACGCGTACGCCCATCTTCTCGACTTCGGATGGCATGAGCGTCGGCGGCGCCGCGAGTGTGACGTTCGCTTTCATCTTCGTGAGGAGATGAATGTTCGAGCGCACGACGCGCGAGTATTTGATGTCGCCGATGATCGAGACGTTCACGCCCTGCAGACGCCCGAGTCGCTCGCGAATCGTGAATGCGTCGAGAAGAGCCTGCGTCGGATGTTCGTGCGCACCGTCGCCGGCATTGATGACCGAGATGTTCTCGAATCGATCCGCGAGCATCTTCGGCGAGCCGGGATGTTTGTGGCGGATGACGATCATGTTCGGCCGCATCGCCACGAGGTTCTCCGCGGTATCGATGAGCGTCTCGCCTTTTTCGACGGCGCTGCCGGATGCGGAGAAGCTGAGCGTATCGGCGGAGAGGCGTTTCTCGGCGATCTCGAACGACACGCGCGTGCGCGTCGACGCCTCCATGAACAGATTGATGACCAGCTGGCCGCGAAGCGCCGGGACTTTTTTCACCGGGCGCTCGCTGACTTCCTTGAAGCCTTCCGCCGTATCGAGAATCAGTTGAATCTCTTCCGGCGTCAAAGGCTCGATGCCGAGAAGGTCTTTGGAGCGAAGGGCGGAGCCTGCGGTTCTCATTTCTCCATGATCAGGACTTCGTCCTCGCCGTCGGTCTCGGTGAGCTTCACCTTGATCACCTCGTGCGCGTCGGTCGGAACGGTTTTTCCGATGACGTCGGCGTGGATCGGAAGCTCGCGATGACCGCGGTCGACGAGCACCGCGAGCATGACGCGGCGCGGACGGCCGAAGTCGATGAGCGCGTCAAGCGCGGCACGAACGGTGCGGCCGGTGTAGAGCACGTCGTCGACGAGGACGATGACTTTGTCGTCGATCGGTTCGGGCAGCTTCGTCGGTTTGACCACCGGATTCGGCGCGACCAGCGTGAGGTCGTCGCGATAAAGCGTGATGTCGACGATGCCCTGTGACACCGGCTCGCCTTCCATCGCCTCGATCTCTTTGGCCATGCGCTCCGCAATGGGAACGCCGCGGCTGCGAATGCCGACGATCATCAGATCCTGAAGACCGCGGTTCTTCTCGACAACTTCAATGGCCATACGGCGAATGGCGCGGTTCATCCGCGCGCCGTCCAACAAACGCTTTTTTACATTCATAGGCAGGTCCCGACGAGGCGGCGGGAGGATAGCACAGGCGCGCGGCTTCGCCGCGTGCCGAGCGATGAGCGATGAGTGATGAGTAACGACAGGTATCCCGAACGCCATGTCGTGCGTCTCATGGTCATGTCGGAAGCTCGTGACGCTCGCGACGCAGTTCATCGGTCGCTCGTGCCTTGGCAGGCGCCCTGCAGCACTCCCCGGCCAATGACCGCAAAACCCAAGGTTCTGCTGGTGGAGGACAACGCGGACGTTCGCCGTCTGTACGCCATCGGCCTGAACCAGCGAGGATTCGAGGTCAAGCTCGCTGCGAATGGGGCTGAGGCTGTCGATCGCGTGCAGACGGAACGGCCGGATTTCATCCTGCTCGACTGGCTGATGCCGCTGATGGATGGGCGTGAAGTTCTGGAAAAAATCGAGACGCAGGGCGGAGCCGACGACATCGACATCATCGTCATCAGCGGGCAGCCCGCGCCGAACGCATTGCCGCCGCGAATTCGCACGTGGCTGACAAAACCGCTGACCGTCGACGAGCTCGTTCATGAGCTCACGCGTCGCCAGGTTCAGCAAGTAGGCTAAAATCCGCCGCGAATGGCCAAAATCTTCTTCGTCGGCCTCGACGGCGCGGAGAAAAGCTACCGGCTCCAGACACATCGCCCGTTTACCCTCGGGCGCGATCCCGGCAACGACATCATTCTGCGCGACCCGAAGGTCTCGCGGCATCACGCCGAGATCGTCTTCGAGCGCGGCTTTTTCGTTCTGCATGATCTCGCCAGCGCGAACGGCACGTATGTGAACGGCAAACGTGTGCGCGTCGCGCCGTTGACGCACGGCGCGCGACTGCGCATGGGCAACACGTACGGACGTTTCTCCGAGGAACTGCCGACGGAGGCGGATGGCGCACCGCTCGCGGCATCCGAGCCGTACGATCAACCGGTCCCGCCGACTGAGGATTTGAGCTCTCTCGTCGAACCCTATCGCGAGCCGTTTCGCGACCCGCATCTCGAACCGATCGTCGACGAAGTTCCTCTCGATCTGCAGCCCACCGGCGCGATCGAACGCATCGATCTGCAGACCGTTCCGCACGACAAGCTCGATCCCGCCGACGTAAAAAAAAAGTAGCTGAGATGCCGGGCGATTCGGATGAGCCACAGACCGAGCCGCTCTCCGCGCTGATTGACGCGGCGAATGAACAGGAAGTCGAAGCGCCTGCGCCCGCGCCACCTCAACCTCCCCCACCTGCGAAACCATCGCTCGTGATTCCGGGTCCGTTCGCACACGATCGATTCAAATTCACCACCGGATTGCGCGCGGGCGAGATCGCGACGATTCGCGGCGATGCGGATCAGGTGCTGCTCACCTATCGCAGCTTCGCATCGATCACCGGCGTCATCGCGGCGTTCCTCTCCGGCATCGTGTTGATCGCCGGCGCAGCCGCGGTGGTCATGCTCTTCTACGACGCCGAAACTCTGCGCGCGCTTGCCGATGGCGCACTGACGATCGTGTTCGCATCTGTGATCGCGCTGCTCGTGCCGCGCATTCAGGTCACGTTGTTCGACAACGATCAACCGGCGCTCACGATCGCGCAACGCTCCGCGTTTCCCGGCGCGAGCTACATCGTCGCGACGCCAAACGGCACGACGCTCGCGGAGCTGCGCAAATCGTTGCTCTCGCGACTCGGCCGCAATCGCTGGACGATCTGGCACGAAGGCCGGTACATGGGCGACGCCATCGAAGAATCGTTCTTCGGCGCGCTCGTTCGCAAGTTCCTCGGCAAGTTCACGCGCTCGTTCGACACCAACGTCGCCATTCGCCACGGCGGCATGGTTGTCGGACGCATCCCGCGCAAAACCGCGGACGTGCTCGAACTATCGAGCGATATGCTCGATCGACGCGTCGCCGTGGCGCTGGCGACTTTGATCCTCGGTCGCGAACCATGATCCAGGTGGAGCGGCGGGCTCTCAGCCCGCCGAATATGAACGACCGGCG
>JBQCJC010000002.1:0-9242 GCA_051953135.1 Thermoanaerobaculia bacterium
ACGTTCATCGCCGCGGCGATCTGTTCGAGATACATCTTTTCGTACTGCTTCTGCGCGGCGTTGAAGATTTGCGTGATGTAGATGCTGCGATCCCCACGGCGCACGACCTGCGCGGTCAACGCTTCGCGGATCTTCGCGCGATCGTCGGGATTGGCGAGGCGTTTCTTGAAATCGTCGTAGCCGCCTTCGAGCGCCCAGTCGGGAGCGAGCGTCGAGAGGCCGGTGCCCGAGGCGATGTACGGATAGACGTTCGCGGCGATGTCGAGTCCCTGCGCGCGTTGGTCGGCGATTCGTGCGACGATGTTCACCATCCTGCCCCAGTTCGCGCGGCCCCCGATTTTGAGGTGCCAGATGTTGACCGGGATGTTCGCGTCGCGTCCGATGCGGAACGTCTCGTCGAGCGCGCTGTCGATCTTGTTGCCTTCGTCGCGCATGTGCGTGAAGTAGACGCCGCCGTGACTCGCGGCGACGCGACAGAGGTTGATGATCTCCTCGGTCGTTGAATACATGGCCGGCACGTAGATGAGCGAGGTCGAGACGCCGATCGCGCCATCGCGCATGGCTTGCTCGGTGATCGCTTCCATCTGCCGCATCTCGTCCGCGGTGGGAACGCGATTCACATCGCCGATGACGATCTCGCGCGGATTCGATGCGCCGAGGAAGAGCGCGAAGTTGATCGCGGCGCCGTGTTGATCGAGCTCGTCGAGATACGCGCCGAGCGTCGGCCACGTTTGTCCCTTGCGCACGTTTTCGGGTCGCACGGGACCGGGGGAGAAGCCTTCGCCCGCGACCTCGGTCGTCACGCCCTGGCGGACTTTCGCTTCGAGTTGCGGATCGTGAATGGCGGTCACTTGCGACCAGCCGAGGAGATCGATGAAGCCGGGAGAGACGACGTGGTCGTGCGCGTCGATGGTCGACTTCGCGGCGACGTCGTGGAGATCGCCGATGGCGACGATGCGGTCATTCTGGATGCCGACATCGCCGCGGAACCACGGTGCTCCGGTTCCGTCGACGATCCGGCCGTTCACGATTTTCAGATCAAGCATGGCAGGTGGATTGGCAGGTTTCGTGGTAGAGCAAGCGGTCGTAATGATGGCGATCAGCGTGGCAATGACGATGGCAATTCGATTGGTACGCATCATTCCATGCCTCGCACCAATTCATCGATGGGCTGTCGCTTGCGAATCACGGTCGCTTCCTCGCCGTCGACGAGAATCTCCGGCGGCAGCAGCCGCGCGTTGTAGTGCGACGCCAACGAGAAGCCGTACGCGCCCGCGTCGCAGAAGGCCAATAGATCGCCGATGCGGATCGGATCGACCGCCCGCGTGACCACGTGACCTTCCTCGCGCGTGAACACATCGCCCGACTCGCAGATGTTGCCCGCGACGACAACCTCTTCGCGCTGCACGTTCGCATCCCACGACTCGCGCAACGACGTGTTGTCGCCATTCGATGCGTTGAGGATGTGGTGATACGCCGAATACTTCGACGGCCGCGCGAGATGATTGAACCCCGAGTCGACGCCGACCCATTCGACACCCGCGCTGATTCGCTTCGACGTCGTGCGCGCGAGCAGCGCTCCCGATTGCGCGACGACGTAGCGTCCCGGCTCGAGAATTGCGGTGAGCTCGCGCGCGCAGAAACGAATTCGCGAGATGCGTCAGCTCCGCGCCGTACTCCTCGATCGGAAACTCCGCGTCTCCTGGTTTATACGGCGTCGCGATTCCACCGCCGAACTTGATCCACTGCAACTCGCGAAAGGCCGGTGCTAACTCGAGGAGCGTCTTCGCGGAGGCGAGCAGCGGAGCAGGCGAGTCGACGCCGGAACCGATGTGCGCATGCAATCCGACGAGCTTGCGACCCGCGTCTTCGACGAGCATGCGCGCGCTGTCGATCTCCGCGAGATCGATCCCGAACTTCACGCTCGCGCCGGCGGTGATGACATCGGAGTGATGTCCCGCGCCGACATCGGGATTCACGCGCAGCGCGATCGGATTCTCGAGATCGAGCGAGAGGATCCGATCGATCTCCGACATCGAGTTGACGTTGATCACGATGTACGGGCTCGGGATCGCACGCAGATCTTCATCGCTCACGTTCGAGCAGGTGAACCAGATCGCATTCGCCGCATATCCCGCCTGCCGCGCGAGATAGATCTCGCCGGGCGAAACGGCATCGCAGCCGAACCCGTGCTCGCGGATGAGGCGCAGAATCGAGAGATTGCTGTTCGCCTTCATCGCATAGAAGGGCTGAAACGGCAGCCCGTTGAACGCGCTCTTCACGCGCTCGACCTGGCGACGAATGACCGCAGCGTCGTAGACGTAAAGCGGCGTGCCGAACCGAGCCGCCAGCTCGTTCGCCGCAACACCGCCGATGTAGAGGAACCGATCGCGATACTCCATGGCAGGCGCGAAGTGTAAGGGATGGTTGTCGGTTGTTGGTTGGTGGTTGTTGGGGGAACGGGGAAGCGAGTGATGAGTGATGAGTGATGAACCGCGCTTCCGAGAAACACGCCTTGCGGCATGACGTCATGTCGCAAGACGAGGCTCTCGCGACGCAGTTCATCACTCATCACTCATCGCTCATCACTCGCTTCCCCGTTCCCCCAACAACCGACAACCACCAACCAACAACCACTACAATCCCCCAATGCAGCCTTACCACGACCTCATGCGTGCGATTCTCGACCGCGGGAATGCGAAGAGCGATCGCACGGGCACCGGGACGCTCAGCATCTTCGGGCATCAGATGCGATTCGATCTTGCGGACGGGTTTCCGCTCGTGACGACGAAGAAGTTGCATCTGCGATCGATCATCTACGAACTGCTTTGGTTTCTCGCGGGCGAGACGAACGTCCGCTTTCTCAACGAGAACAAAGTGACGATCTGGGATGAGTGGGCGGATGCGAACGGCGAGCTTGGACCGGTGTACGGGTATCAATGGCGATCGTGGCCGGCCGCGGATGGGCGGCACATCGATCAGATCGCGAACGTCATCGCGGACATCAAACGCAATCCTGATTCACGTCGTCTCGTCGTGAGCGCGTGGAACGTCGGCGATCTGGACAAAATGGCGCTGCAGCCGTGTCATGCGCTCTTTCAGTTCTACGTTGCCGATCGCAAGCTGTCGTGTCAGTTGTATCAGCGCAGCGCGGATGTGTTTCTCGGCGTGCCGTTCAACATCGCGTCGTATGCGCTGTTGACGATGATGGTGGCGCAGGTCTGCGAGCTGCAGCCCGGCGAGTTCATTCACACCCTCGGCGACGCTCATCTGTACACCAATCATCTCGACCAGGCGCGCGAACAACTCTCGCGCGAGCCGCGACCGTTGCCGACGATGCGATTGAATCCTGAGATTCGCAACATCTTCGAGTTCAAGTTCAGCGACTTCACGCTCGAGAACTACGACCCGCATCCATCGATCAAGGCGCCGATCGCCGTATGAAGCTTTCGATCCTCGCTGCGCTTTCTTCCAACGGCGTCATCGGACGCGACAACGACATTCCGTGGCGTCAGTCCACCGATCTCAAACGCCTCAAGTCTCTGACCCTCGGGCATCACGTCATCATGGGCCGCCGCACGTTCGACTCCGTCGGCAAAGCTCTGCCCGGTCGCACGAACCTCATCATCACGCGACAGGAAGGTCTCGCGATTCCGAACGCCATCGTCGTGAATTCACTCGAAGACGCGATTCGGATCGCCGCCGTCGCAGGGGAGTCCGAGGCGTTCGTGCTCGGCGGCGCGGAGATTTATGCGATGGCCAACCATCGCGCCGATCGCATGTACCTCACGCGCGTGCACGCGGAAGTCGAAGGCGATACGTTTTTCCCCGAGTTCGACGACGTCTCCGAGTGGCATCTCACCGATGCCGAACACTTCGAAGCCGACGAGCAGAACCAGTATCCGTATTCGTTTCTGACGTACGACCGCGCCGCGCCTGAAGGCCACGCCATTCCAGAAGAGTGATCGAACGCAGCGCAGCAAGCAACGTGTCATCCCGAACGTAGCGCAGCGAGCAACATGTCATCCCGAACGTAGCGCAGCGAGGAGGGATCTGTTACCGAGGTAACTACACTGCTACATCCTGCCCCAGGCAATGGGCGTACAGTGACCGCCATGCGAATCGCCATCGCCGTCGTGCTCGCGTTGTTCGCGTGTCCCTCGTTCGCGCAATCCCTCGTGCTGCGCGGCGAGCAACCTCTCAGCGCGCCTGAATTCGGACCCGTACGTGAGCCGATGACGCATCCGCGCGTTGTCTCGAACGGCGACACGTACGCGGCGATCTGGACGGACTCGCGCAACGGTGAGCCGCAGGCGTATGCGGCGCGATTCAAACAGGACGGCCGGCGGCTCGATCCTCTCGGCATTCACATCACGCCGTCGACGCAGGGCGGCGCGATCGTCGCGGTGCCGGATGGCTTTCTGCTGATCTACGTCGATCGCACCGACATCTATTCACGCACGCTCAGCCTCGATGGTTACCTCGGCACGCCGACGTTGGTTTTCGATGGCGTGAATGATCCTCCCGCGCTCGACCTCGTGGCCGCGACAAACGGCACGAGTGTGCTCGTCGCAAGTGACACCGGCCCCGCGCTGATGCTCGATCTACAGGGCAGAAAACAGCGCGAGATCGAAATGCCGTGGGCTTCGGCCTATCGCGGCATCGACGTCGCGTCCGTGAGTGGCTCGTACATGATCGCCGCCGGATCCGATCGCGTGCACACGCTCATCGTGAATGCAGATGGCTCGCGCGGCGCGCTCAACACGATCACTCCGATTCCTGTGCATTCCGCGGTGAGCATTGCGACGGATGGTGCGAAGTACTTCGTGGTCTGGTCACGCGATGATGTCGAGGGCCAACTCTTCGATCCGAACGGCAACGCGATCGGTGAGATCCACACGTTGACGACCATCGGCGGCAGCGGTCCACCGAGCGTTGCGTGGCGTGATGGCGAGTACTTCGTCACGTACACCGAACAATTCACGAAAGCGATTTATGGACTCCGCGTTGCCGCAACTGGCAACGCGATCTAGCAGCCCGCGCGCACGACATCGAAAACCGATTACGCCGCGGACATTGCCACGATCGGCGCAAGTGGTGTTGCGTTGTGGACCTCGGCGTACGGAGGAATGGAGGCCGCGTTCTTCGATGCCGATTCGCTCGTCGCAGCGGATCCGTTCCGCACGATCATGTGGCTCTCCGACGCCGCGCATCGGCAATATGACATTCATCTCGCGCGTCACTCGGATGGCGGCGTTGTCGCGGCATGGATGGAGCAGACTGGAACGACATCCGAGGTGCGCGTATCGCGCGGGCCGGGCAGCGTGCCGGTGATCGCATCGCCGGTGGCCATGGATCGACTCATCGACGTCGTCGTCGAAGACAACGTGGTGTGGGTGATCACGTCACGAGGGCCGCGACAGCATGTTCAACGCTTTGACAGCACGTTGCGGCCGATCGACGCCGTACCGCAAGGCATCATCCCATTTTCGCCAAGTGGCAATCCCGCCTATGGTGCGGTTGCGTCGGGAAACGGTGCGGTGATGCTCGTTGCGCAGAAGGAGTCGGAGGTCGGAACCGACAACGATATTGGCGCGGTCCTGATGCGCAGTGGTGCGGCGGGCATCGAGGTGAAGGAAGTCGAAGGACTGCCATCCGGCCAGTACGAAGATTCGCTGCCCGCGGTCGTGTTCGACGGCGACGACTTCGTGATTGCGTGGGCTCGTGCGACTGCGCCTCCCGCCGATTTCGGCGACGTTCCGGTGCCGGACCAGTTCGTGCGCGTACGCGTCAGTGCGCAAGGTGAATTCGAAGAAACCGAAGTCGCGTGGAATCTCGCATCCGCGATCACGACGCTTCACGGTGCGAGCAATGCAAACGGCGTCGCGTTCGTCTGGCAGACACTGGACGATCTTTCGCCGATGGTCATGTCTCGCGAACCCGGTGAAGCGCCGCAAGCGCGCGCACTCGAAACCGACGCACGCTTCCGCATCGCGGACATGGCGCCGCTTGGTGATCGATACGTGTTGCTGGCATCGTCATCGACCTACGAACGCGCATTCGATCGTCAGGAGATGACACTGCTCGCGATGCATCCACAGTCCGGCTTCGAAGATCTCGCGGACCTCGGATCGATCGCCACGAGCGACTACTGGATCTCGCCCGACGTCGATCTCCTCGGCGGTGCGTCCGTCACGCTCGCATACACGCGACTCGGTTCTGATTTCGAATACGGCGGCGCGTCGCGGATCTTCGTGCAGCAATCGTCGACGGGCAAGCGACGCGCAATCCGTTAGGCCGGTTGCATCATCGCTTCGACTCGCGCGCGACGTGCGCCGCGCCAGTACCCGATCGCTGCCGAGACCGGGCCTAACAGAAAGTACGCCCAGCCCGCCAGGCCGACCAGTCGCGGTTGAACGAAGTGCGCAATCGCGATCGACAGCAATCCGATCGCGACATAGCCGCCGTACATCGTCATCTGCCCGATCGTGTCGTGCAGTTCCACGGCATTGAGCTCGAGCTGATCGCGGCGCAGATACGCGCGCAGGTACATCAGCGCGAAGACCGAGAAAATGCCGGCGAAGCCGAGGCCGTAGATCAGGAAGAGATTGCGAGCGTTGTCGGGACCGACGCCATCGATGCGACGCGTCACCAGCTCGAACATGAACTTCATCGGATAGATGTAGAACAGCACGAGAAACAACAGCGCCGTGTTCAGCACGATCGTGATCTCGTCCTGCAACCCGTAGCGCCGGAAGAAGCGATGGTGCTCGTGCCACACCCACGTCAGCATCGCGAAGCAGATCGCGAATCCGACGAAGCCGCGCATCTCGTGCGCGAGCTCTTCATACGTGCGTGGCACTTCCAGCGAGACGACGATGAGCGTCAGCGCGAAACCGAAGACCACGTCGCTGAACGCCTCGATCCGCGACACTTCGTGCGCGCGATGGCGAAACGGATGAAGTGATGGCATGCACGGAGCGTAGCGAGGCGAGGGGAGCGTGTCACGTGACGAATGTCAGGCCGCGTCTTCTTTCTCGCTTCGTGGTGGATTCAAGATCAGATTCACTTGCGCCGCGATGCTCTCGTCATAGCGATCGCGCGCCCGATTGAAAATCTCCTGACCCTTTGCCCGGCCACTGCTCGTCGTGATCAGCGCGCGAAAGATCGCCGTGATCCACCCATTCGGACCGCCGCGCATGAGCGCGCGCTCGATCGCAGGCATCGCGGGCGTGTATCCCGCGTACCCCGCGGCGAGCAACCACGTCAGCGGCGGCGTCACGCGCATGCTCAGTCCGAGGGATGCATCAATCGACGCCATGCGTTCCGGCGTGAGATTCGTGAGCTGCAGAAACAGATCGAGCTCCGCATCGCTCCATGATTTCGGATCGAGCTGCGCGAACGGCGTCCCGGTATTGAATTGCGTCGCGCGTTGCGCCACGCGATCGTAGAACGTTGACGTCGCCGGCGCGCTCACGTTCGACGGCAATCCTGTTCCGTACAGCCACTGATCGAGCTGCATCGTCGATTCATCGAACGTCGTATTCGCGCGCAACGCCGCGAGGAAATTGCGATCGTCGACCCAGCGGAAGTTGAACGTCTGAAAGTACGTCTTCAGAAATGCATCGAACTGTGCGCGTCCGATGCGATCCTCGAGCGTCTTCAGAAACAACTCGCCCTTCACATACGACGTGCTGTTGAAGCCGAAGAACGCGTACGGCACCTCGCGATGGAGGATCGTGATCGACTTATCCGGAATCTGATTCGCGTAACTCGCATACGAGCCGCGATCGAGAAAGAACTGCAGATCGGCGCGCTCTTTCCCCTGCATCACTTCGAGGATGCGCACCGCGAGATAGGACGTGATGCCTTCGTTGAGCCACACGTCTTCCCATGTCGCGGTCGTCGTTGCATCGCCGGACCACGAATGCGCGAGCTCGTGTGCAATGAGATTCTTCGGATCGACCTCCACCGGATGATTGCCGCTGACGACGCTCATCGGACTGATGAAGTTCAGCATCGGATGTTCCATACCGCCCGCGACGAACGTCGGCGGCACGAGCAGCACGTCGTGACGCACGAACGGAAACGGTCCCGCGATCGTCTCCGCGACATCGACCATCTCCGGCAGATACGCAAGCTCGTATGCCGCGTCTTCCATCAACTCCGGCTCGGCGTAAACGCCGGTGCGTTCATCGAACGCGTGAAACTCGAGACGACCAACTGCGATCGCGATGAGATAGCCGGGCACCGCGCGCGTCATGCGAAACGTGTAGACGCCGCCGTCATTCGTCGACGTCGGATTGTTCTCCGCGCTCATCAGCGCGAGCAGATCGTTCGGCACATGCAGCGTCGCGTCGTACGTCACGCGAACTGTCGGCGTGTCCTGCATCGGAATCCAACTACGTCCGTCGTTCGGTTCGCTGAGCGAGTAGAGATACGGACGTTGCCGGCCATAGCTCTGCATCGCGGTGTTCCAGTTCAATCCCGGCGCCTCGGGATCGGTCGCGTATTCGATGGTGATGCGCTGCGTCGACGGCTCGATGTCGATCTCGAGCGGCTGACCCTCACCCGTAGCCGCGCCGTACGCCCACGTCGTGTCGATGCCGTCGCGCGTGATACGCGAGATCGTGAGATCGCGCGTGTCGAGAATCAGCTTGCGCGTGCCGGTGAAGTTGTCGACCTTCAGCGTTGCGCTGCCGCGCAGTCGTTTCTGTGCGAAATCGACGGGGAGATCGAGCGAGATGTGATTGACGCGAATCTTCTGCGGCTCGGAGTAGGTGAAGACGTCGCGCGGCGGAATGTCGAGATCGCTGAAGCCCGGATGCCGTGCTGCGCGATGCCGCATCGCGGCCGCATCGAGCGAGAGAAAAAGGAAGACCGCGATGAGGGGTAAGGTCAACCGGCGCCGGAACATGCGCCATCGTAACGTGCGAACGCCCATGCTAAAGTCCGCGCCCATGATCGTCCGCGGTTATGAAGGGAAAGAGCCACGATTCGGTGACAGAGTGTTTGTCGCACCGAACGCTGCCATCCTCGGCGACGTCGTGCTGGGCGACGACGCCTCGATTTGGTTCTCGACCACCGTTCGCGGCGACTGCAATTTCATCCGCATCGGCGCACGTACGAACGTGCAGGACAACTGCACGATTCACGTCGGTCACATCGACTCGCCGACGATCATTCATGAAGAAGTCACGATCGGCCATGGCGCGATCGTGCACGGCTGCACCGTGCATCGC
>JBQCJC010000003.1:0-3789 GCA_051953135.1 Thermoanaerobaculia bacterium
CGTGTGACCGGGCGTGAGGATCGCGGTCATTTTGATGTTGCCGAGCGTCACGACTTCGCCGTCGGTCACGATGTGATCGGCTTCGACCGGCGGATACGCGAGCGTGTCGCCGAATGCGAAGTCGCCTTTGCCACCACGCGACGCAAGCTCGGCATCGGCTTTCGATAGATACACCTTCGCGCCGGTCTTCTCTTTCACTTGCGCAAAGCCGCCGATGTGATCGAGATGCGCGTGGCTCGCGAGCAGAATCTTCACGCGCGACGGATCGAAGCCGAGGGATTCGATGTTGCGAAGAATGAGCTTCGCATTCGCATCCATCGGGATGTCGAGCAGGATCAATCCTTTCTGATCCGCAATGACATACGCGCCGAGATCCTCGGTGCCGACGTAGTAGATGTTGCCCACGACGCGCACCGGCTCGACCGCGCGCGTCCACTCCGGCGGAATCTGCGCAACGGCACTGGCGGCGACGAAGAACAACGCGACGAGCAGTTTCTTCATGGCGACAGTTTGTCGCATGGAAATGTGGCGCTGCTGAGGAAATGCCGAGGAACGTCGCGTTACGTTCACACGAGCTCGTGTGTCGAACGATGAGAATGGAGGTCGTGATGCGTCATCGCGTGCTGCTGCTCTCGTTCGTTTCGTTCATCGCGCTGCAAACGTTCGCGGCGAGTCCGCTGCTGACCAGGTTGTATGAGAAGAAGCACGACGAGTTTTGGGCCGGGTACGGCGATGGTGTGGTCGAGACCGTTCTCAACGACGCGAAAGAAAGTCGTTCCGCGGATGATCTGATCGCGCGAATTCGCAAATCGCAGCGCGTGACGAGTGAGAGCGCCGACGCGATCGCGGTGGCGGTGATGGCGTCGGACAACGGCGAGACGCTGCAGGCCGATTACGCAGCGATCGAACGCATGCTGCTCCACGCGTACGCGACGGAAACGAATCGAGCGCCGCTGCTCACAACCCTCGGATCGATCGCAGGCTACGCGAATGATCCTGAGGCCGCGCAGCGCCAACTCATCGAGCTCGCGGGCAATGACACGACGCTCGCGATCGCCGCCGCGAATGGTGCGCGATTCGCGGCGAGCACAATTCTCGGAAGCGCATTCGAGCGCGATCCCAACAATCCTCGTCTCATCCAGGCGATCGCCGAGACCTGGCGTCACCCGTTCGTTCGCGCCGCATTCGGTCCTCTGCGCATCACGGATCGCGGTGTGGAAATGCGAGGAGAGCTCGAGACCGAGGCGACGATCACGCAACTCATGGCGATCGGAGGTCTCGCGTTACCCGAGTTGCTCCTCGCCGCGTACGACGCGATTCCTCCGGCAAAGCAGAGGGAGATTCTCGCGGCCGAGTACGGGCAGTCCGTGCGCATCGATCTCAGCGCGGCGGCGATGCTCGCAGGCCAGTCGCAACGAGCGCGCGACTTCCTGCCGCCGCCACCGTTCGACGAACCGGAAGAGGCCGCGGGAGTTCGCGCGCTTTTGAAAGCACTCGAGCCGGATGCGAAGGACGATCCGTTCGATGTCATCACCGCAACGTTCGGAGTATTGGGCGCAAACGAATACGGCACGCGCGGATTGCTCCTCGCGATGTTCGCGGAGAAGCATGGCTACAGCGAGTTCGCGGCCGAGGTGCTGCGAACTGCCGTCAGCGGCAGAACCCAGCGCGGCGAAACACCAACGCAATCGATGCTCGAGGCGATGACTCCGTTGCAGACGCGTGTCGATGCCGCGATCGCGCGCGACGACGCGCGCGCGCAACTGCTCGCGCATGCGAAGCCCATCATCACGACGCGCTCGTCACTCGCATCAGCTCGCATCGTGCCGTTCGTCGAGCGACGACTCGCGGACATCACCGATCGCAACGCGAACGCGATCGTGATCGATTGTGGCGACACCGCGCGCGTCGCATCAATGACGAATCTGCCGCCGAACGTCTCACCGATTCGCATGGAACGCCGCGACAACGACGTCGTCGCAATCGCGATTTCCTCCGCGCTCGATCCCATGGGCGAAGTCGGCCTCGGCGCGTACTGGGTGCTGCGCTCGCGCGATGGCGGCGCAACGTGGGCTCGCTACTACACCGGCCTGCGCGCGAACATGCCGTACGTCGTTTCGCAAACCTCGACACTGCCGCTGTTCGATGACGAGCGGTTGCGCATCGAAGTCGCGATCCAGGAGCTCGATCTCGATTCCATCACCTTCCCGCCGATCGCACTGCGCACGAAACGCGAGGAGCGCGACATCGTGCTCGACATGCCGTGGTCGGAGCTCACGCGCGACAGCGATGGCGACCGGCTCACCGATCTGCTCGAAGAGCGTATCACCACGGATCCGCACGACCTCGACACGGATGGCGACGGCATTTCCGATGACGAAGATGCATTGCCGCGCGTCGCACGCAATCCATCCGATGATGTCGCCGCGCACGTGCTCGCCGCGGTCCTCGATGACTTCGCACCACAACGCGGCGCACTGATCACCGGCTTCGACGATCCCGCGGCCACGAACAGTTGTGAGATCCGCGGCAGCGACGTCAGCGAGCGCACGTTGTTTCTCGTCGGCGATCCGTCGCGCTTCGCATCGATCACGTTCGCGCGGCGAGTGGTCGTGCTGAGCGCGGCCGAGCATGAGCTCTACGAGAAGAAATTCGGACCGACGTACGCGTCCTCCATTCTGAATTTCGTGATCTCTCACGACGGCACGCGCGCAATCCTCGAGCTGAATTCGAGTTGGAAGGGCGCAACGTATCTCGTGAAGAAGACGGAGCGCGGCTGGGAAACGGAGATCCTGACGAGTTGGATTTCGTAGCGAGCAAGTGCGCGACAATGTGATTCATGGCGAAGACGCAGCAGACCACGATCGAGATCGCGGGCCACGAAGTCACGATCACGAATCCCGACAAGGTCTACTTTCCGCAAGCCGGATACACGAAGCTCGATCTCGCGAAGTACTACGCGGCCGTAGCCGATGGTGCGCTGCGCGGGATCTACAACCGCCCGATCGTGCTCAAGCGTTACGTGAACGGCGCGGACGGTGAGCCGTTTTTTCAGAAGCGCGCACCGGAGAATCATCCGGACTGGATCGAAACAGTCGAGCTGAAGTTCCCATCGGGCCGCACGGCGCACGAGGTGGTGATCCGCAACGCCGCACAACTCCTCTGGATCGCGAACCTCGGCTGCATCGATCTCAATCCGCATCCCGTGCGCACTGACGATCTCGAACATCCCGATGAATTGCGCGTCGATCTCGATCCCGGTCCGGGCGTCACGTGGGATGACGTGCGGCGCGTCGCGATGGTCGTGCGCGATGTGCTCACCGATCACGATCTCATCGGCTGGCCGAAGACTTCGGGTTCGCGCGGCATTCACGTGAACGTGCGCATCGAGCGCAAGTGGACGTTCGATCAGGTGCGCCGCGCCGCGCTTGCAATCGCGCGCGAAGTCGAGCACCGCGTTCCCGATCTCGCCACGAGCAAGTGGTGGAAGGAAGAGCGCCACGGCGTGTTCCTCGATTACAACCAGAACGCGAAGGATCGAACGGTGGCGTCGGCGTGGTCGGTGCGGCCGCTGCCGGATGCGCGCGTGTCGTTTCCGCGGACGTGGGACGAAGTGCCGTCGTGCGATCCGACGAAGTACACGCTCGTCACGGCGCCGAAGTTGTTCGCAGAGAACGGCGATGCATCGAAGGGCATCGATGAAGCCGCGGGCTCGCTCGAAAAGTTGCTCGAGCTTTCACGACAACATGAGGAGCAGGGACTCGGCGACGCGCCGTGGCCGCCGAATTA
>JBQCJC010000004.1:0-14606 GCA_051953135.1 Thermoanaerobaculia bacterium
CGAGATTTACTGGGTTCAGGTCGCGGAACAGAACCCCGACTATCGCAAGCGTCTCGCGATGCAGGCGCAGGCCTCGCCGCTCGATCTCGCTGGCTACGAGTACTTCATCGCGAACAAAGGGCGGTGGGATCGACTCGCGCAGGATGAGCCGTTCATCGAGCCGTTCGGCGCCGCGGGTCACAAACCGGAAGGCGCGAATTTCTATCCGGCCGATCTGACGAAAGAAGAGCTGGAGCGCTACATCGCCGCGCATCCGGACCAGAAGGATGCGTTGCAGGGACTCTTCACGGTCGTGCGCCGGCAGGGCGATAAGCTCGTGACCATTCCGTACTCGGTTGAGTATCGCCAGTATCTCGAGCCCGCGGCGGCGCAGTTGCGCGAAGCCGCGGCGATCACGAACAACGCGTCGCTGCGCGATTACCTGACGAAGCTCGCGGACGCGTTTTTCAAGGACAACTATCGCGACAGCGACATGGCGTGGATGGATCTCAATGGTCCGATCGAAGTGGTGATCGGTCCGTACGAGGTCTACGAAGATGCGCTCTTCAATTACAAGGCGGCGTTCGAATCGTTCGTGACGGTTGTCGACAAACCGGAGTCGGACAAGCTCGCGGCGTATGCGCAGCATCTGCCGGATATGGAGCGCAATCTCCCGATTCCGGACGAGTACAAGAACCCGAATCGCGGTACGGATTCGCCGATTCGCGTCGTGCAGGAGCTCTACACCGCGGGCGATGCGCGTCGCGGTGTGCAGACCGCGGCCTTCAATCTGCCGAACGATGAAGTCGTGCGCGAGATGAAGGGTTCGAAGAAGGTGCTGCTCAAGAATGTGATGGATGCGAAGTACCGCATGAGCGGCAATCCGATCGCGCTGCGCGTGCTCGATCCATCGCAGCGGCATCTGATGAATTTCGATGCGTATTTCAACTTCGTGTTGTTCCACGAGCTGTCGCACGGACTCGGGCCGGGATTGATCACGCAGCCGAACGGCGAGCGCACGGATATTCGTTTCCTGTTGAAGGAAACGTATTCGTCGATCGAGGAATGCAAGGCCGACGTCCTCGGGATCTGGAACATCCTTTATGCGCAGAAGAACAATCTGTTGACGTCGTTCAATGAGGAACAGCTTTACGCGACGACGACGGGGTTGTTCTTCCGTTCGCTGCGGTTCGGTGTCGATGAAGCGCACGGACGCGGGACGGCGGTGCAGTGGAACTGGCTGCGCGAGCGCGGTGCGATCGTGCCGAATGCCGACGGCACGTTCCGCGTCGACAATGCGAAGTTCCGCGACGGGATTCAATCGCTCGCGACGGAGTTGCTGACGCTGCAGGCAACCGGCGATTACGCGCGGGCGCAACGCTTGCTCACGAAGTACGGCGTGTCGACACCGGAGATCGAAAGCGTGAACAAGCGCCTGACGGATATCCCGGTCGATATCACGCCGGTGTTCCCGGCAGCCGGAGAGCAATAGCGATCATGGAAGGACGCGTACTTCTCCAGTGCGGTGAGTGCCATCTCACGCGCGAAATCGTGGGCGAAATCCCCGAGGAGTACACGCGCCGCTTCGATGACGCCGTGCATCAGGAAGGCTGGGTCCCGCGCCCCGGCGCGAATAACGGCTCGCTCATTTGTCGCGAGTGTCTGGCGAAATCGTACGCCGGACACGAGACGGTGGATGATGAGGAGAAGGTGCGCGGGATGAGGGATTTGAAAGAGGTGTGAAGGCGTATTACCGTGGTAATCTGCTGCTATGTCCATGGCGCAATCGAAGCTCACCTCTCAGGGACAGATCTCGGTTCCCGCGGAAATTCGAAGGAAACTGGGGCTGGGCCCAGGCTCGGTCATTGAATGGGTTGAAGCGGGAGATCAGATCGTTGTACGGCGCGCAGCTTCGTATTCGTCCGTCGATATTCACCGCGCGGTGTTTCGCGAGCAGGCCAGATCGAAATCGATTTCGGACCTGAAAGAGGCAGCAGCCGAGTACGTTCGAAAGAAACATGCGCGCCGTTGATACGAACGTGCTGGTGCGCCTGATCACGCGCGATGACACGCGGCAAGTCGCTTCGGCAGAGGCGTTTGTCAGCAGAGGTGCGTGGGTTTCATTGCTGGTACTGGCGGAAACGACGTGGGTCCTGAGTGCCGCGTACGACCTTGAGCATGCGGAGATTGCGACTGCGATCGAGATGCTGCTCAGTCACGAACAACTGACGGTGCAGGATGCGGACGTCGTCGAAGTCGCTTTGCAACACTATCGACAACGACCGTCGCTCGGGTTTTCCGATTGTCTCGTGCTCGAGATTGCGAAGAAGGCGGGTCATTCGCCGTTTGGAACGTTTGACAGAAATCTCAGTAAGCTCGCGGGTGCCGAGAAACTCTGATCAACAAAAAAGGCGCGCCGTGAAGCGCGCCTTTTCTCGTCAATCGAAACAAAACTCACGCCATTTGTCGTATCGCCTCTTCCACCTGCTCCGGTGTCGGGACGATCGGTTGGACGAGCTGGCCTTCGAGCCATTCGTACTCGCCCTTCATCATGTTCTGCACGACTTTGTATGCGAGCTCGTCGTGGTTGTCGAAGAGCGTGCGGAAGTTCTGGTCGATGCGCGTGCGGGCTTCGCGGCAGAAGAGGTCCGCGAGCTCGAGCGCGTTCTGATTGCCTTTCTTCGCGAGCATCGTTGCGTAGCTGATCGTTGCGGACATGGCGAAGAGGTCCGTGCCGATGTCGACGATGCGGAAGAGCACCATCTGCTTTCGCTCGAGCTTCGCCTGAAAGCGCATCATCGCGTGGAAGATCGAGCGTGCGAGGTGGCGCGACTGGCGTTCGAGATACCCGATGTGCGTACCGAGGCGGCCGAAGTCGCTGTGTTTCGGGAAACGGCTCCAGCCCATGTAACGCGACGGATACCACGTCGCGTAAAACGCGCCTGCTTTCGCTGCCGCAGAAATCTTTTCACCCGTCGGTGTTTCCGGCAGCAGGATCTTGTAGCCGCGCTTCATGTGCGGATCGACCGCTTCGCGCGCGATGAAGAGATGCTGAATCTCGCTCGTGCCTTCGAAGATGCGATTGATGCGCATGTCGCGCATGATTCGCTCGACGGGATAGCCCTTCTCGCCGCGCGCTTTCAATGACGGTCCCGTTTCGAAGCCGCGACCGCCGCGAATCTGCACGAGATGATCGACAATCGTCCACGCCGTCTCGGTGTTGAACAACTTCGCCATCGCCGCTTCGAGTCGCAGATCGACGTCGCCGCGATCCGCGAGTCCCGACGTGAGCCACACGATCGCTTCCATCGCCAGCGTGTGCGACGACATGTACGCGAGCTTCGCCGCGACTGCTTCATGCTTGCCGATCGGCAGGCCCCATTGCACGCGCTCATTCACCCAGTCGCGCGCAATCTCGAGCATGCGTCGCGCACCGGCAGCGCAGCCCGCGGGAATCGTGAGGCGGCCGGTGTTGAGCGTGATCAGCGCGAGCTTGAGACCGAGTCCTTCACCCCACCGCAGATTCTCTTTCGGAATGAAGACGTCCTTGAAGCGCATCAGCACGTTGCCGATGCCGCGCAGTCCCATGAACTGACAGCGATGCGCGACTTCGACGCCCGGCGTGTTCGTCTCGAGGATGAACGCGGAGATCTGCTTCTTCTCCTTGCCGTTCACGACCTTCGGCGGCGTCTGCGCCATCACGACGATCAATTCGGCCTTGAGACCGTTCGTGCACCACAGCTTCTCGCCGTTGAGAATCCAGCCTTTACCGTCTGGAGTCGGCGTCGCGGTCGTCTGCATCTTCGCCGGATCGGAACCGACGCCCGGCTCGGTCAGCGCGAACGCGGAGATCGCGCCTTTCGCGAGACGCGGAAGGTATTTCTTCTTTTGCTCTTCGGTGCCGAAGAGTTTGAGCGGCTGCGGCACGCCGATCGACTGATGCGCGGAGAGCCAGGCAACGCTCGATGCGCAATGCGTCGCGACGAGTGCGATCGCGCGGTTGTAATTCGTCGCGGAGAATCCGAGTCCGTCGTACTCCTTCGGAATCTTCATGCCCCATGCGCCGAGGTCATTGAAGCCTTTGAAAAGCTCGTAGTCGTACTCGCCCTTCGCGTCGATCGCATCTGCATCGACGTTCTCTGCGAGATAGCGCTCGAGCTTCGCCAGGAACTCATCCGCCTCCGCTTTGTCCTCGGCCGGCTGTTCCGGGAACGGATGGATGAGATCCATGTTCACTTTGCCGAGAAACAGATCGCCGACGAATGAGGGCTTCTCCCATTCGGTCTCGCGGGAGGCTTCCGCCACCTCCATTGCTTCGACGGTACCCTGCGTTTTGACTTCCGCCATGTTCGACTCCTCGAGGGTAGTTGGTTACAGATTTCGTACCGGCCGCTGATTGGGTGCCGCCAGTTTCACTGAATGGCCATTCAGTGGTCAAGAGGGGCGTTCATTGCAAGGCAAACATTGCGGAACCAAGAAACGCTAAGCTTCGCCGCCATGAACAACGACACGACAGAGCTCGAGGCCATGATGGATCGCGGACTTCTCACCGGCCCGCGGCCGAGCGTCGATCGCGAGAAACTGCAGCTTCACCTTCGCGAAGCGCTGCGCCTTCTGCACGTCGATCTCACCGATGAGAACGTAATCGATACGCCGCGGCGATGGGCAGAGTCGCTCGTCACGATGACCAGCGGCTACGACTTCACCGACGTCAAAAAACTCACGACGCTTTTTCGCAAAGCCTGCTCCACGGCCGATGAAAACTGCCAGAACCTCGTCGTCATCGGCGGCACGTACAAAACGCTTTGCGCGCACCACATCCTGCCGTTCTTCTGACAATTCATCATCGGCTACATCCCCGAGAAGAGGATCATCGGCGCGTCGAAGATTCCGCGCATCGTCGAAGTGCACATGCGCCGATTGCAGTCGCAGGAACATCTCGCGCACGACGTTGCGGACACGATTCAGAAGATCCTCGAACCGCGCGGCATCGCGGTGTGGATGGGCGGCGTGCATCTCTGCATGGTGATGCGCGGCGTCGAGCAGGAATCGTCGTTCATGGAGACTAACGTGCTGCGCGGCGAGTTCCTCAACGACGAGCGGACGCGGCAGGAATTCATGTCGATCGTCAATCGTCGCGGGCAGCGTGAATAACCGGCGGGCGCTTCGTACGTAGTAAAAGAAACGCTCATGTCACCCCGCCTGCGACTGGTCGTTGTCATCAGTGTTGCGGCCGCGGTTCTCGCCCTTGCCTCCGGTTTCACGCTTTTCCGGATGATTCAGTGGCACCGCCTCGGCTGGACAGGCGCCGTGTATTCACCCGTTTTTCCGGGCCAGAACCTCAAGAAGCCGCCGAAAAACCCGTACGGCAGCGAACCGGGCGAAGTGATGATGACGTACGCGAACTCGCCGGCCGACGGCGCGTTGCTCGCGCGCGACATCGTGATCTCCGTCAACGGCGTTCCGATCACCGACATCGCCGCACTGCGCAAACTCGATGCGCAGCTCACGCGCGACGACAAGGTCGTTTATCGCGTGTTGCGCAACGGAAAGACGATCGACGTTCCGCTGCGCTTCGACACGCCGCTCAAGACGCCATTCATCGTGATGAAAGCGATCGTCGCGTCGACCGTGGCCGGCGTGTATGGCCTCGTCGCTCTGATCGTGTTTTTGCGAAGGCCGGACGATCGTCGCGCCGCGGTGTTCTTCGCGTTCTCACTCGTCTCCGCGGTTGCGATCCTCGGCTCCGCGAGCGCGGTGTACGAAAGTGCCGCGGGTCGCGGCGTGGTCATGACCTTTGGCGCCGGCACGTACGCATCGGCGATTCTCTTTCTCTTCTCGCTGGCGTACGCGCCGTTGATCCTCCATCTCTCGCTCATCTTTCCGAAAGAGCGGCCGATTCTGCAGAAGCGTCCGCGTCTGCTGCGCTGGATTTACGCGTTCGCATTGCTCGCGGCGTTGATCTGCTTCGGCTTCATCGTGCTGTACATCACGATGATTCAAACCGGATTGCTCGACAGCGCGTACTGGTTTGGATTCATGGTCGGCCGGCTGTCGTGGATCTTCACGATCCTCGCGATGCTGCTGGCATTGTTCGTCGACTGGCTCGGTCGCAAAGACGGTGTCGTGCGCGCGTTCACGCGACGGCCATTTTTCTCCGCGATTGTGTTGTTCGGGTTGTACGCCGCGATCGTCAGCATCATCGGCGACCTCGGCATGCGCAAGATCGCGGCGCTCGCGGGAATCGGCGGCGTGCTGTTGCCGGTGCTCGTGCTCTCCACGTTTCCGATCTGCGCCGTCGTTGCGCTCGTGCGCAGCTATCGCTCGGCGACGGTCGAAGAGAAGCGGCAGGTGCAGTGGCCGGTGTGGGGATTGCTCATCGCGATCCTCGTGAAGAGCGCCTGCTTCATCGGATCGGCGATTCTCGGCGGAGTGGTCGCATCGCTGCACGAAATGATTCGGTGGCGCACGGTCTTCAATGCGCTCGATCTCTTTCCGCAGATCGTGACGCTGGTGATTCCGCTCTCGTTCGCGGCCGCGATTCTCAAGTACCGGCTGATGAACATCGACGTCATCATCCGGAAGACGGTCGTCTACGCGATTCTCAGCGCAGTCGTCGTCGTGTTCTACCTCGGACTCGTAGGCGGACTCGGATCGTTCCTCGTGTACGCGTTCGGTCTCGAGAATCAGACGATGATGATCATCGGCTCGACGCTCGTGGTCGCGCTCGCGTTCGGACCGTTGCGCAACAAACTGCAGACGCTCGTCGATCGCAATCTGTTTCGCCACAAGTACGACTATCCGGAAGCGCTCCGTTCCATCAGCACGGAAGCACGCAACGCCACCGATGCGGGATTCTTTCTCACCATCGCGGCCGAAAAGCTGCAGCAGGCGTTGCAGAACCGCGCCGTGGTGATCTTCGCGGAACGTCAGGAGGAGCTCGTCGCCACGGCGAAGATCGGCGTGTCCGACACGCTGCTCGGACGCCTGCGCGTGCCGCGCAAGTTCGTCTCGCAACTCGATCGTCCGTTCGATCCGCGTCGTCGCACTCTCGAACCCGATGTCACGAATGCGCTGCTGCGCATCGAAGCATCGCTGATCGTTCCCGCGGGCTCGCGAGGATTTATCGCATTCGCGCCGAAACTTTCCGGTGGCGAGTTCGATGTCGAGGACATCGACTTTCTGCGACAGGCTACCGATGAAATCGCATCGACGTTGAATCGCATTCGCATGCAGGCCGAAGAGGAAGACTTCGCGCAGGCGCGTGCGATTCAGCAAACACTGTTGCCGCGCGAAATGCCGCAAGTGGCGAAGCTCGATGTGAGCGGCACGTGGCAGCCCGCGCGCACGATGGGCGGCGATTACTACGACGTGCTGAAACTCAGCGAGCACGAGCTCGCGATCTGCATCGGCGACGTCGCGGGCAAGGGGATGCCGGCCGCGTTGCTGATGTCGGGATTGCAGGCGGCAGTGCGCGCGAGTGCGAGTACCTCGCCGCGCGATCTGTGCGAGCGCGTGCGTCGCGTTGTCGTCACGAGTCTCAGCGGCGGGCGCTTCGTCACGTTCTTCTACGCGACGCTCGATACGAACGCGATGACGCTGCGATGGTGCAACGCGGGTCACAACGCGCCGATCCTCGCGCGCGCCGATGGAAGCATCGTGCGACTCGAAGACGGTGGTCCCGCGATCTCGCGTCTCTTCCGCGACACGCCGTACAGCGAACGCGAGATCGAACTGCTGCCTGGCGACCGGCTGGTGATGTTCACCGATGGCGTGAGCGAAGCGGCGGATGCGTCGAGCGAGATGTTCGGCGAGGATCGCATCGAAGAGCTGGTTCTCGACGCGCGCACACTTGCTGCGGCAAAACTGCAACAGACGATCGTGGATGCGGCGATTTCGCACAGTGGCGGGGATCCTGAGGACGATCTGACTCTGGTCGTGGCGGCGGTGGAGGCGTAGGATGTTCAGGACCATGACCTCCCTCGCCACGCTCGCGTTCGTCGTTCTCGCTGCCGCTACGCCGATGAAAGCCACGCCGTTGTCGGGCGATGTCGTCGTGCGGACGATCGGTGAGGATCGCGTCGCGGTGCTGGTCGACAGTGATTCGGATTCGAAGATCGATCAGGGATTTCTGCTCTCGTCCGATCTGCCGGTGTCGCGCATGAGCGTGTTCTTCAAGTCCGCGCATCTCGAGTTCACGGACGCGTACGTGCGGCTGATCTCGGAAAACAAGTTGTACGACCTGCACGTCACCGGTCATCCCGAGCCGCCTGCCGCGCCGAAGGACATGCGCGCGGTGCGATTCATCGGCTACGCGTTGCAGCACAGCACGGGCGACGGCCGCTGCACGGTGACGGATGCGCGCGAAGGCGACGTCGGCGCCTGCTTCGCCTACGGCGAGAACTGATTTCGCGCCGTTCCCGCGCCTAACACACACCTCTCATGAACAATCTGTGAACGCCCCTTGTCGAATATTGCACCCAGCAATACATTGCAATTAGCAATATGACACTCGGCGACAAGCTGGTTCGGTTGCGCACTCTCGAAGGATTCGCCCGCGGCCTCGGACGCGAGATGACGCAGGCGGAAGTCGCGAAAGCGGTACGCGACGAACTGGATGGGCAGCTCAGCCAGTCCTACCTCTCCCAACTCGAAAACGGCGCCCGCACGCACATGACCGGGAACACGCGACTCCTGCTCGCGCGGCTCTTCAAAGTTCATCCCGGATATCTCGTCGATGATCTCGAAGACATGCCGCCGCTGCCGGTGCGTCCGCGGCACAGCATCGATGACGATCTCGATGTGTGGCTCATCGAAGGATCGGAAGAGTTCGCCGATCGTGATCGCGGTCTCGCGGCAGCACTGCTGAAGATCGCGAAGCACGAGAAATCGCGCGATTGCCTCCTGCTCTTCGGCTCGATCGTCGAAAACCGGCACCTGATCGATCGCCTGATCGAGCAGTTCGCGCCGCTGCCGCAGCCGTCGCGAAAGAAACGGCGCAACTAGAGGAACACACAACTCATGACCACACTCTTCGTCGTCTGCTTCATTGCAGGCCTGGGGCTGAGCGTTGTCTCGTTCGTCTCCGGACTCGAGCACGTGAACGTTTTCGATCACGTGTTTCACGGACATCGCGTGCTGCATCTGCCGCGCGGCGTCAAACACGCCGGCTCGCGACGCACCTCGATGATCAACGCCGCGGCCATCACCGCGTTTCTCACGTGGTTCGGCGGCGGCGGTTTATTGCTGGAGCGATTGACGCCGTGGACGCTGCCGCTCGTCGTCGGTGGTGCGGCGGTGGTCGGACTGTCTGGCGCGTCGGTGATCAACGGCGTGATCAACGCGCTGGCGAAACGCGAATCGATCGCCGAGTCGCTGTCGATGATCGGAATCATCGGCCGCGTCGTGGTGCCGATTCGCGAGAAGGACGGCACGGGCGAGATCGTCTTCACGCACGCGGGAACGCGTCGCGTTTGCGGCGCGCGCAGTGACAGCGGCCGCGCCATCGAAAAAGGAACGGAAGTCGTCGTCACACGTTACGAGCGCGGCATCGCGTACGTGACGCTTTGGGATGAACTGGGAGCGTAGCGCTCCCGCTTAAAGAGCAAGAAGGAGAGAAACAAATGCTCAGTCTTTCGACATGGGTCGTTGCCGGTGGAATCGTTCTCGCGACACTGATGCTCCTCGGGTTCGTGGCGCAGATGTATCGCAAGGTCGGTCCGAACGAAGCGTTCGTGGTTTACGGCGTCGGCGGAACGCGCGTGATCAAAGGTGGCGGTACGTTGATCTTCCCGATGATTCACAGCTTCAAAGCGCTGTCGCTCGAACTGATGTCGTTCGACGTCGCGCCGAAGCAGGATCTCTACACGAAGCAGGGCGTTGCCGTGACGGTGGAAGCGGTCGCGCAGATCAAAGTGAAGAGCGATCAGGACTCGATCCTCACCGCGGCCGAGCAGTTCCTTTCGAAAACGCCGCCGCAGCGTGAGGGCCTCATTCGTCTTGTGATGGAAGGTCACCTGCGCGGCATCATCGGTCAGCTCACCGTCGAAGAAATCGTGAAGCAGCCGGAGATGGTCGCGGATCGCATGCGCGCAACGTGCGCGGATGACATGGACAAGATGGGACTCGAAGTCGTGTCGTTCACGATCAAGGAAGTGAAAGACGGCAACGACTACATCACGAACATGGGTCGTCCGGACATCGCGCGCATCAAGATGATGGCCGACATCGCCGCGGCGGAAGCGGATCGCGACACCGCAATCAAACGCGCCGAAGCGTTGCGCGAAGCAGCGATCAAGAAGGCGGAAGCGGATCAGCAGCGCGTGCTTGCGGAAGCGTTGTCACTCGCGGCGCAAGCCGCGGCGCAGAACGATCTCGACGTGAAACGCGCGCAGCTCAAAGCGCTCACGAAACGCGAAGAAGCGCAGGCCGACAAGGCGTACGAGATTCAGTCGAAGGTGATGGAGCAGCAGGTCATCGCCGAAGCGGTGCGCGTGCAGCAGGTCGAGAAGCAGGAACAGATCAAGGTGCAGGAAGCCGAGATTCTGCGTCACGAGAAAGAGCTCATCGCGAACGTGTTGAAGGAAGCGGAGATCGAGCGAGCGCGCATCGAGATGCTTGCCGCCGCGGAACGTCAGCGTCTCATCAGCGAAGCCGAAGGCCGCGCGGCGTCGGTGCGTACGGAAGGTGAGGCCGAGGCGGAGATCATCTTCCGCAAGGGCGAAGCGGAAGCGAAGGCGATGAACGTGAAGGCCGAGGCCTATCAGGAGTGGAACCAGGCCGCGGTCGTGGACAAACTCATGAGCCAGATGCCGGAGATGGTGCGCGCGCTCGCCGCGCCGCTTGCGAACGTCGACAAGATCACGGTTGTCTCGACCGGAGACGGAGCCGCGGCGGGCACGCATCGCATCACAGGCGATCTCGCGGCCATCGCGGCGCAGGTGCCGGCGCTGTTCGAAACGCTGTCCGGCATGCAGATCTCGGATCTTCTCTCGAAGGTGAAGCTGATCGGCGAGTCGAAGCCGTCGACGCCGGCCGCGTAACGGATTGATTCACAACGACAGGCCACGCGGCTGCCGTGGCCTGTCACGTCCGAGGAACAAGCTGGCGCAATCGAAACGTTCTCCCGCCCGAAGTCGTAGAGTAAGGCAGCCATGGCACTCGATAAAAAGAAGGTCCTGAACGAGATCCGTATCTTCGCGCTGATGATTCTCATCGTCAGCTCGCTCCGGTCGGTACTCGCCGATTGGAACGACGTTCCGACCGGCTCGATGAAACCGACGATCCAGGAAGGCGATCGCGTCGTCGTGAACAAACTCGCGTACGACCTCAAATTGCCGTTCACCACCATCGATATCCTGAAATGGGACGATCCGCACCGCGGGGACATCGTGGTGCTCTTCTCGCCGGTCGATGGCGTGCGTCTCGTGAAGCGCGTCGTGGCAGTGCCGGGCGACAAAGTCGAGATGCGCGATAACCAGCTCTACGTGAACGGCAAAATCGCGAAGCAATCGCCGATCGCGCTCGTGAGCACGGACTCCGGGCAGGCGTATGTGCTCGACGAAGATCTCGACGGACACAATCACAAAGTCATGCTCACGCCGGAGATCCCGGCGGTGCGCTCATTCGGTCCCGTCACGGTTCCGCCCGGCAATTACTTCGTCCTCGGCGATAACCGCGACAACAGCAATGACAGCCGCTTCATCGGCTTCATCGAGCGACGACGCATCGTCGGCGAAGCGGTGGCCGTGGCATTCTCACTCGATCGGTCGAACTGGTACGTCCCACGGATGGATCGATTTTTCGAGGGATTACAGTAGTTCCCGATGGAGGTTCTGAGGCCCATGCGTAAAGCCGTTCTTCTCGCTGTCGCTCTGGTCACGCTGTTCGCCGCCGTGTTCGCCAGCGCGCAGTACAAACAGTCGCCGCAGACCACGACGCAGAAACCAGCGTCGTCGCCGCTCGTCGTTCCGAATACGACGTCGCGAGGCGGTACGAACTTTCCGCGCATCTCGATCGCCGATGCGATCAAGCTGCACAAGGAAGGCAAGGCCGTGTTCATCGATGTGCGCTCGAACGAGCAGTTCAGCTACGGCCACATCAAAGGCGCGATGAGCATTCCGGGCAGCCAGATCGTGAAGCGATTTGCAGAAGTTCCGACGCAGAAGGTGGTCGTCACCTACTGCGCGTGCGACGCCGAACAGTCGAGCGGCCGCGCGGTGAACGAGTTGCTCTCGCACGGCGTGCGCAACGTGTTCGCGCTCAAGGGTGGCTGGCACGAGTGGAAGAAGCAGGGATTCCCGGTCGCGGCCGGTCCGAAATAGATTCGCTTTGACCTAACGTAGAACGGCGGGCTCTCAGCCCGCCGTTTTTGTTTCTGCGCGATGCTTCATCCTCTCGCGACGACCGTCATCGCTCATCACTCATCACTCGTTTCCGCGACGACAACCCCGTCAGCCGGCGCACGCCCACTTACCCCTGAGGCAAGTACTCGGGCTGCGGCTCGTAGTTGAAGAACTTCGTGATGTCGTTGCGAAACACGAGCTTGAAATCGCCGATCGGACCGTTGCGCTGCTTGGCGATGATGATCTCGGCGATGCCTTTTTCTTCCGTGTCTTTGTTGTAGACCTCGTCGCGATAGATGAAGAGCACGAGATCGGCGTCCTGCTCGATCGAGCCCGATTCGCGAAGATCGGAGAGCTGCGGTCGATGATCGCCGGTGCGTTGTTCCGAGCGACGAGAAAGCTGTGAGAGCGAGAGCATCGGCACGCCGAGCTCTTTCGCGATCGCTTTGAGGCTGCGCGAGATCTGAGAGACTTCCTGCTGCCGCGATTCGACTTTTCCTTTGATCGCCATGAGCTGGAGGTAGTCGACCATGATCATGTCGAGCCCTGCCTCCATCTTCAGCCGCCGCGCTTTCGCACGCATCTCCAGTGGATCCATGCCCGCCGTATCGTCGATGTAGATCTTGCCTTTCGCGAGTCGCGCCGACGCTTCGATCAACTCGCGCCAGTTCCGCTCCGAAAGCATCCCGCTGCGAATCAAATGATTCGATACGCCGGACTCCGACGAAAGAATGCGCAGCCCGATCTGCTCCTTCGACATTTCGAGCGAGAACACGCCGACGCTGTACAAACGATCACCGGATCGCGGCTGCCCGTCTTTGCCCGGCAGCGCGATGGACTCGGCGATGTTCATCATGAAAGACGTGTTGTGCGTGACCGTGAACCCGTCGGTGACGTAGAGATGCGACGGATGCGAGACGGCGATGCATTGCGTTTGCGTGAATCGCGTCGGTGTGATCGAGCGAATCGTCAGGCGACGGCGACGAGAAAACGTCCTGCGCCGCTCCTGCTTCTCGTGCAGCAACTCGAGTTGTGCATCGTTCGGAATCTGCAGATTGCAAACGTAACTGATACGCCCGAGCTTGTGCTCGTCGCGATACGTGTAGCTCGGTTGTTTAGCCGCGTAGCTCGCGGTTCCGCCGATGGAGCGAGTGAGCTCGACGACCTCTTTCGCCAGTCGCTCGCTGCACGTGGCGAAACGGACGCTGCCCCACTTCTCGACCCAGCCATCAGTGTCGAGCAGTCCTTTGAGAAGTTGCGTGCGTGCCTTCAACGATGCCGAGAGATACGGCTTCGGAATGAACTTGTCCTGCGCGCGGCAGCCCCAGATGCCGAGTGACTCGAGCGCGGATTTGATGCTGTTGGGTTTGTCGTAACCGCGGCCGTGCGATTCGCTGCGAATGATGCGGTAGTCGTAGCCGCCACTCGATGTGACTTCGAATTCACCGGCGACGGTCTCGCGCACACGCGCGAGCAACTCGGCGCTTGCCGTGGAGAAACCGACACTCGTTCCGTGCGTTGCGCCGTCGCCGAGAAGTACGCCGAGGAGCCATGGATCGAGAGGTAGATTCGCGTCGCTACCAAACTCGCCGGAGAACGTCTCGATGTACAGACGTCCGCGATATCGCGGGCGCTGCAGCATCTCGAGGAGACGTTCTGTCGACAGGACTCGCGGTTTGTCCCAGGCGCGAAAATGCACGCGCCACAAATGTTCGAGGCAGCACTCGGTTGAGCGGCCATCAGAGAGCTCGATGCGATAGACCTCACGCTCGCCCTGCGGAAAAACACCGATGACGCGCGACTCCGCACCGTCGACTGATGCGAGCTCGTCGCCGATGCTCAACGATCCCATGCACTTCCAACCGCTGCGCGTCAGAACTTTTGCATCGAGTGGCTGCGCTTTCCCCCTCGACGGGCGTGCCGCGAGGATGATCAGATCGCCGGGCTGAAAGCCGGAGGTCATCTCATTGAATCGGTCGTATCCCGTCGGCATGCCGGTGACGAGGCGGCCGGCGTTCGAGTGGATTTGCTCGATCGCGGCCATGTTGACGCGCGTGATTTTGTCGAGGCCGGTGAAGCCTTTCTCGGTCGTGCCTTCGGCGATTTCGTAGAGCGATTTCTCCGCGATGGTGAGCACTTCGCTCGGCTCGCCGGGTGCGTCGAGCGCGGCGCGCATGACGCTGTTGCCCATCACGATCAGGCGCCGCAGCATCGATTTTTCCTTCACGATGCGCGCATAGCGCTCGACGTTGGCAACGTCCGGGATGCCGTCGGCGAGCGAGG
>JBQCJC010000005.1:0-2278 GCA_051953135.1 Thermoanaerobaculia bacterium
CGCGACGCGCGGTGTCGATCGCGGCAACCGGTCGCATCGAATTCGTCGGCGTGACGTTGCGCGATGCCTCGATCGCGCAGGTGCTCGGATGTCCGCCGCGCGTGCTGCGCGATCAGATGATCGATCTGCGCGCGGTGCATAGCGGTCTCGATCTTTCGGAGCAACTCGCGGAATCGAATGATCAGCAGCGCATCGAGACGATTCTGCACGCCTTCGGAACGCATGAGCGCGATCCGCTTGCGTCGGCCGCGGCGTCGTTGATTCGACGCAGTGGCGGACGCTTGTCGATCACGCGTCTCGCATCCGCGTGCGGCGTTTCGATGCGCACACTCAATCGCGCATTCGATCGCACGCTCGGAATCACGCCGAAGACACTCGCGCGCGTCACGCGGCTCGGACGTGCGGCGGCCTGGTTGCGCGAAGGGGAGATCGCCGCGGATGTTGCGCTGCGCGCCGGCTTCGCCGATCAATCGCACATGACCAACGAGTTTCGTGCGATCGCGCGATTGTCCCCTTCGCGCTGGCTCGAGTTACCGCCCGGACTCGGTGTCCAATTTCTTCAAGACCCGGCTGCACCGCGTGCGTAAGCTTCTGCACATGCGACGACTGTTTTGCCTGCTGCTGCTCGCTCTGCCGCTGTTTGCCGATCCGAAGATCGAGGATCTGAGTTTCATGGCCGGCCACTGGTCCGCCGATGGTGTCGAAGAAGTGTGGCTCGCGCCGAAGAGCGGGCTGATGACGGGGATGAATCGCTCGATCGGGAAGGGCGGACGTGCGTCATTCGAGTTCCTGCGCATCGCCGTCACTCCGGAAGGCATCACGTACTTCGCGCAACCTGGAGGGAAGGCCGCCACTCCGTTCCGTCTCGTCGAAGTGCAGGACGATCGCGCGGTGTTCGCGAATCCGGACCACGACTTTCCGAAGCGCATCATCTACTTCAAACGCGACGCACAACTCTGCGCACGCGTCGAAGGCGACGATGGAAAAGGACCGGAGTGGTGCTGGACGCGCGTGGCTAACGCGCAATAGCCGCGCGCACGTTGGGAACGACCTGCGCGACGACTTCGATCGCGCGGTCGACTTCCTCCTGCGTCGTGTAGCGCGAGAGCGAGAAACGCACCGCGCCCATCGCCACGCGCAACGGCCGGGCCATCGCTTTCATCGTGCCGCTCGGCTCGACTTTGCCGGAGTTGCACGCCGCGCCCGCGCTGACGCAGATGCCGGCATCGTCGAGAGCGCGCACGACTTCATCGGCGTACGCATCGTGAAAGGAAATGTTGGCGGTGTTGCCGAGTCGCGGCTGCGATGCGCCGTTGACGGAGCTTTCTTCGACGCGCGAGAGGATGCCTTGTTCGAGACGATCGCGAAGCGGCTGCACGCGATCGTAGTAAATCGCCAGTGCTTCACGCGCCATGCGCGCGGCGGTGCCGAATCCTGCGATCGACGGCACGGGCTCGGTGCCGCTGCGCATGCCGAGTTCCTGGCCGCCGCCGTACCAGAGCGGCTGCAGTTTCAGGCCACTGCGTATCGATAGCGCGCCGACGCCTTTCGGCGCATGGAACTTGTGACCGGAGATCGTGACGAAGTCGAGACCTTCGGTCGAGAGCGGAACTTTTCCCGCGGCCTGTACGGCATCGACGTGAATGAACGCGCCTTTCGCATGCGCGAGGTCCGCGATGGTTTGCACGGGATGCAACACGCCGGTTTCGTTCTGCGCGAGCATGACGGAGACGAGGAGTGTCTGTTCGTCGATCGCGTGCTCCATGGCGTCTAGATCGATCGCGCCATCCTGATCGACGGGCACGATGCTCAACTCGATGACGTTCGCGGTTTCGAGCGCGCGCAACAACGACAGCACGGATGGATGTTCGACCGCGGTCGTGACGACTTTGCGGCGCGAGGGATGTTGATCGACGAGTCCGCGAATGACCATCGCGTTGCCTTCGGTGCCGCAGCTGGTGAAGATCACTTCGCTCGTCTGCGCGCCGATGAGTTTCGCCACTTCGTCGCGCGCGGCCTCGACGGCGTCGTGTGCTTTGCGGCCGAGGGTGTGAATCGCGTGGGCGTTGCCGAAGTAGTCGCGGTAGTACGGAGTCATGGCGGCGAGCACTTCGTCGGGAACGCGAGTGGTGGCGTTGTTGTCGAGGTAGATCACGAGCGCGGATTCTCTCACTCGAACGGGTGATTTGCGGATCGTTGACGATGTCGCGACGAAGCGCTGACGTGGCGGAGGGGCAGGCCAACACAAATCACCGATTTTTTATGGTGTCGCACCGGG
>JBQCJC010000006.1:0-7237 GCA_051953135.1 Thermoanaerobaculia bacterium
ACGCACATCGCCGTCGTGTTCAACGGCACGAAGCGATTGCATTACATCAACGGCGAGCTTGCCGCGTCGTTCGACGAAACAGGTCCGCTGTCGACGAGCACCGCGCAGATGCGAATCGGCAGCGATGTCTCGTGGCAATTCCCACCGACCGGCGCGATCGATGAAGTGCGCCTGTGGAACGTTGCGCGTTCCGAGGCGGACATTCGCGCGGGCATGAGCCACGAGATCACCACGGCGCAGACGGGACTCGTCGCGGTGTACGGACTCAATGGCAACGCGAACGACATCGTCGGCCCGAACGACGGCGCGACCACCGGAACCGGCGTCGGTTTCCTCACCGCGCCCGTCGCATTGAATTGCGGCGCGAACACGGCAACATCGCTCTGCCTGCGCAACCGCTTCTCGATCAGCGCACGCTGGCGCACCGATCCCGCGGGCAAACTCACGAATGGACAGGCGCAAGTCGTGACTGGCGTCGCGAATGTCGGTTCGGGTCTCTTCCAATTCTTCTCGCCCGACAACTGGGAAGTCATGGTCAAGGCGCTCGATGGTTGCGGTCTCAACAACCGCTACTGGGTCTTCTCCGCCGCGACGACGAACGTCTTCTATCGACTCGACGTCACGGACGTGAAGACCGGCACGTCGAAGATTTACTTCAACTACCCGGGACCGCCGGCGCCTGCAGTGACCGACACCGACGCTATGGCTGTTTGCCCCTGACTTCGAACAATTCGCGACAACTCGCGGCTCCTCTCGCAATGCGGGAGGGGCCGTTTTCGTTTGCGAGGCAGTTAGAATGAACGGCTCTGAGGAATGGGCGGGGAATGAGAGCGGGCAACATCGATCGAGTCAAACGGCGCATGCTGCAGCAGGCGGTCGCCGAGAATCTCGAAATGATTCGAGGCGTGCCGCCGCGCGCGCTGCGTCCCGCGAATCGCTTCGGCCGCGTGTGGATGCGCCGCGCATCGTTCGTTCTCGTTCCGCTCACGCTGCTCGGTTCGACGTACTGGGTCGCGACGGAATCGAAAGCGACGATCGCTGCACCTGCGAATCCAATCGCGGTTGTCGCGAAGGCGTCCCTCGCGCCCACGTTCCGCGCACCGGAATCGATCCCGACCGATGAGCGTCTCGCCGCGACCGCGTTTCCGCTCGCGGTGAAGCGCGTGGTGCTCGACGCGGGACACGGCGGCACCGATCCCGGTGCCATCGCCAGCGATCTCACCGAGAAGACGATCACGCTCGACATCGGGCAGCGTCTCAAAGAGATGCTGGAGCGCGATGGCTACGAAGTGATCGTCACGCGCGATGGCGATCGCACGATCGCGTTGAAAGATCGCGCGGTCGTCGCGAACACATCGAAGAGCGACATCTTCGTCTCGATTCACGTGAACGCGATCGTGAAGCACGTCGAGAGCCGCGGCATCGAGACGTATTACCTCGGCGCCACGGACGATCCGTCCCTCACGAAACTCGCCGCCGCCGAAAATCGCGTATCCGGCTATTCAATGGCCGACATGCGCAAGCTGCTCGACAGCGTCTACGCCGATGCACGTCGCGATGAATCGCAGGCACTCGCCGCGGCGGTGCAACGCAATCTCTACACGAAACTCCGCGCGCATGATCCCGGTCTCGAGAACTGGGGCGTGAAACGCGCGCCGTTCGTGGTGCTCGTCGCCACGGACATGCCGGCCATCCTCGCGGAGGTCGGTTGCATTTCGAACGAACAGGAAGCCGCGATGCTGCGCCGCCCGGATCACCGGCAGAAGATTGCCGAGGCGCTGTTTGAAGGCATTCGCGCGTATGCGAAAGGAAGCGAACGTAATGGCTGAAACTCTCAACGTCGGCATCGACCTCGGTACCTCGCGAAGTGCGATCTCCGCATCGAACGGAGAACGCTTCGTGGTCGATAGCTTCGTCGGCTGGCCCCTCGACATGGTCGCGCGCAAAGTTTTGAAGCGCGACGTGATGATCGGCCATGAAGCCGTCGCCAATCGCACGATGCTCGATCTGCATCGCCCACTCGAACGCGGCCTGCTCAAAGAAGGCTCCGACAAAGACGTCGAAGCCGTGCGCGAATTGCTCAAACACCTGCTGCGACTCGTCGGCGTCAACAACGGCGGGAAGATCGATCCGTCGAACGTGCGCGCGGTCGTCGGCGTGCCGGCCGCATCGCTGCGCACGAACAAGCAGTATCTGCGCAACGCGATGAAAGGCATCGTCGACAGCCTGCTCATCGTCTCCGAACCGTTCGCGGTTGCGTACGGACTCGATGCGCTGCTGCACACGATGATCGTCGACATCGGTGCAGGCACCACTGACTTCTGCGTGATGAAAGGTCGCTACCCGACGGAAGAAGATCAGCGCACGCTCACGATTGCGGGCGATTCCATCGACACGCAACTGCTGAAGCTCATCGAAGAACGTTACCCGCAAGCGAACGTCACGATCTTCATGGTTCGTGAGTGGAAAGAGAAATACAGCTTCGTCGGCGAATCGACGGAGAAATGCATCGTCACCGCGCCGGTGCGTGGCGTCCCAACGGAGCTCGACATCACGACTGAAATGAAGACGGCGTGCGAGACGATCCTGCCGCCAATCAACGAGACCATGCTCGATCTGCTCGCGCGCGTCGAGCCCGAGTTCCAGGAGCGCGTTCGCAGCAACATCATCCTCTCCGGCGGCGGCGGTCTGATTCGCGGTCTCGCATCCGCGCTCGAGAACACGCTGAAATCCGTCGGCGGCGGCAAGGTGCGCTTCATGGATGATCCGGTCTTCATCGGATCCGATGGCGGACTGGCGCTCGCGCAGGATGCGCCTGAGGGCGACTGGGAGAAGCTCAGCTCGTAGTGCACGAAAGGGACATCGCCATGGCGAAGGTGGTCGCAATCATGTCCATGTCGCTCGACGGCTTCGTCGCCGATCGCAACGACGGCGTCGCTGAAGTATTCGACTGGTACATGAACTCAGGGAACGTCGAGTTCCACACCGGAGGCTCGGACCCGATGACGTTCCACGTCTCCGAGCCGAGCGCCGAGCACCTTCGCGCACTCTGGTCCGAACTCGGTGCCGTGCTCACCGGCCGGCGCACGTTTGAAGTCGCGGATGGCTGGAACGGAAATCATGCGTGGGGTCCGGCATTCGTCCTCACGCACGAGATCCCTGATGGTTGGCCACGCCCCAACTCGACGGTCCACTTCGTTACCGATGGGCTCGAAAGCGCTGTGAAGCAAGCCAAAAACGCCGCGGGCGCGAAGTCCGTCGGCGTCCATGGCGCGGACACGATTCAGCAGTTGCTGAACGCCGGACTGCTCGACGAAATCCACGTCGACATCGCCGCGCTGCTCCTCGGCTCCGGCGTTCGACTCTTCGATCATCTTGCCGGCACGCCTGCCGTCCTTGGAAATCCGAGGGTGATCGCGGGCACCGGCGTGACCCACCTGCGCTATCCGGTGCGCAAGATGTAGTCTTCCGCCATTGTGCGTCGCGTGCTGACGTTCCTCGTCGTTCTCACGATCGCGATCATCGCGATCATCGCGTTCGCGCAGTCCATGCGGCGTACCGGCATGTTCTATCCCGATCGCTACCCGCTCGGCCGATGGGACACGACGGCGTGGAGCGTCACGCCGTCAGAACATTGGATCACCACCGACGACAACGTTCGCCTCCACGCGTGGCTCTTTCGCGCGAATGATGCGAGTGCGCCGCTGCTCGTCTGGTTCCACGGCAACGCGGGCAATCTCACCAATCGCGCGGACACGGCCTCCGAGCTCGCGAAGCGCGGCATCTCCGTCTTTCTCTTCGACTATCGCGGGTTCGGCCGCAGCGAAGGCACGACCTCCGAGTCGAACCTCTTTCGCGACGGCGAAGCGATCTTCGCGTACGCCAGCAAACTCGGAGCGACTCGCGTCGTCTGTTATGGCGAATCTGTTGGTGGTCCGTACGCGGCACGCGTCGCGCGCGATCACAAAGACGCCATCGCCGCCGTGATCATCGAGAACTCGTTCCCGTCGCTGAAAGACATCGGCAACGCGCTCTACGCGCCGCTGCCCCTCGGCTGGACCGCGCCGTTCGCACTGCGTACCACCCACTGGCTCAACGAAGCAGGCAGGCCGGTCCTGGTCATGCATGGAACTCGCGATGCCGTCATTCCGTATGCGCTTGGAAAGAAGCTGTACGACGACTTGCGCGTGCCGAAAGAACTGCTGACCTCGAATGCGGGACATTCGGAAATCCCGGATCTCGATGCAGCGCGTTACTACGAAGCTGTGATTCGATTCGCAACGACCGCGAAGTAGAAGGAGGGAATCAGCCAAGTGAAATCGACGTACGCATTCATCGCGGCGACGGTGATCGTCGTGGCCTGCACCACGACCACGCCACCACCCGCCACCACGCCTCCCGTGTCCACCACCCCCGCCGCCACATCCACCCCGCAGCCCGAGATGCCCGCGTATCCGGCGCCGGCCTCGACGACCGTGCAGCCCGCGAAGCAGGGACTCACGGTTCCGGTCGAGTACCACAAGCTCGACAACGGATTGAAAGTCGTGCTCTCGCCCGATCACACCGCGCCGACGGTCGCCGTCGCGGTCTACTACGGCATCGGCTTCCGCGTCGAGCCGCGCGATCGCACCGGCTTTGCGCACCTTTTCGAGCACCTCATGTTCCAGGGCTCGGACAACCTCGGCAAGATGGAGTTCATCAAGCTCGTGCAGTCGAACGGCGGCGTGCTCAATGGCTCCACGCGTTTCGACTTCACGAATTACTTCGAGATCGTTCCGGCGCACACGCTCGAAACCGTGTTGTGGGCCGAAGCCGATCGCATGCGCGGTCTCGCGATCACGCAGGACAACCTGAAGAATCAGCAGGAAGTCGTGAAGAACGAAGTGCGCGTCAACGTGCTCAATCGTCCGTACGGCGGCTTCCCTTGGCTCGACATGCCGCAGTACGCGAACACGAACTGGTACAACGCGCACAACTTCTACGGCGATCTCACCGATCTCGACGCCGCCACGCTCGCCGATGCGAGCGCGTTCTTCAAGACCTACTACGCGCCGAACAACGCCGTCGTGGCCATCACCGGCGACTTCGATTCCGCGCAGGCGCTCGCACTCGTGCGCCAGTACTTCGGCAACATCGCCTCGCAGCCGCAGCCCGCGAAAGCCGACATCATTGAGCCGCGCCAGACCGAAGAAAAACGCGCGTCGAAGGTCGATGACAAAGCCACGCGCCCCGCGCTGGCGATCGCGTATCACGCGCCGAACTCCGATACGCCCGAGTACTACGCGCTCGCGCTGATCGATCAGATCCTCGCGGCCGGCAAGGACTCGTGGCTCTATCAGGATCTCGTGCAGAAGCGCGGCGTCACCGGCGAAGTCGGCTCGACCATGAACGGCCTCGGCAACATGTTCAACATCAACGGCCCGACGCTGTACACGACGTGGCTCTTCCACGACAAAGACAAGAGCGCCGACGACATCGTCAAAGCGATCGACGAACAGATCGCGCGTCTGCAAACGCAGCGCGTCGATGATGCGACGCTCGAGCGCGCACGCGTGAAAATGCGCTCGTCGCTGTACGACGAAATCGAAGGATTCTTCGGCTTCGGCCGCGCCGATCTCCTCGCCTCGTTCGCGCTCTTCAGCGACGACCCGGCGAAGATCAACCGCATCGAGAGCGAGTTCGCGCGCGTCACGCCCGAATTGATTCAGAAGACCGCGCAGGAGTATCTGCGCCCGACCAACCGCACGATTCTCACCGTCGTGCCGAAGAGCTAACAGGAGAAACGAACGATGCGAAAGAAAGCACTGTTGCTGCTCTCCCTCACGCTCGCTGCATTCACCGCGTTCGCGCAGAAGCAGGCGCCGCCCGCACCGGGCACGCCGCGCAACTTCGCGATTCCCACGATCCGGCGCATGGATCTGCCGAACGGAATGAAGATTCGTTTCGTGCCGTACGGCGAAGTGCCGAAAGTCACGGTGCGTCTCGTCACGCAGACCGGCAACATCGACGAGTCCGCGAACGAAGTGTGGCTCGCCGATCTCACCGGCACGATGATGGAGCAGGGCACGACCACGCGCAGCGCCGATGAGATCGCGCGCGAAGTGGCGATGATGGGCGGCGCGCTCGAGGTTGGCGTCGGCGTCAATCAGACGTCGATCGGAACGGATGTCTTCTCCGAGTCCGCGATTCCCGCGATTCAGTTGATCGCCGACGTCGTGCGCAATCCGAAGCTCCCCGAGTCCGAGCTCGCGCGACTCAAAGCGGATCTCGCGCGCAATCTCTCGCTGCAGCGCAGCCAGCAGCAATCACTCGCCGCGGAGAAATTCGCGTCGGTGCTGTTCCCGAACTCTGCATACGGTCGCTTGTTCCCGACCGAAGCGATGCTGCAGAGCTACACGCTCGAGCAGGTGCGCAACTTCCACGCGAAGAACTTCGGCGCGGCGCGCTCGACGATTTACGTCGTCGGCCGCTTCGACGCGAGTGCAGTCGAGAGCGCGATTCGCGCCGCATTCGGCACGTGGGTCAAAGGCGACATCGCGACGAAGCCGAATGTCTCGCCGGTGTCGCAGCGCGGCGTGTACTTCATCGATCGTCCGGGCGCGGTGCAGTCGACCGTGTACGTCGGCCTTCCGACGATCGACGCCGCGAATGCGGAGTATCTGCCGTTCACGGTGATGAACGCGTTGTTAGGCGGCTCGTTCGGCTCGCGCATCACGAGCAACATTCGCGAGCAGAAGGGCTACACGTACTCGCCGACGAGCACGATCAACTCGCGACCCGGCGCCTCATCGTGGACCGAGATCGCGGACGTGACGACACCAGTCACCGGCGCATCGATCAAAGAAATCCTCGGCGAGATCGATCGTCTGCGCAAAGAACCGCCGACCGAAGCGGAGCTGCGCGGCATTCAGAACTATCTCGCCGGGACATTCGTGCTGCGCAATTCATCGCGCGCCGGCATCGCAGCGCAGCTCGCTTTCCTCGATCTGTACGGACTCAGCGAAGACTATCTGCGCAATTACGTGCAGCAGGTCTACGCGCTCAAGCCCGCGGACGTGCAACGGCTCGCGCAGACGTATGTCGATCCCTCGAAGATCTCGATCGTCGTCGTGGGCGATCCGGCGACGGTGCCGGATCAGTTGAAGGATTACGGCCCCATCACGCGGTAACTGAAACGGCGGGCCCTCAGCCCGCCGTGGGTTTAGGGTTTTTGTGGCGGGGGGGGGAGCGCCCCCCC
>JBQCJC010000007.1:0-11287 GCA_051953135.1 Thermoanaerobaculia bacterium
TCTTCGGTGAATCGATGTTTCATTGGGTAACCGATGCCTCAAAAATCGCGTTGGCTGCGCTGGTCGAACAATTGAAACGACAACGCTTTGTCTTGCTCGACACCCAATGGCTCACGCCGCATCTCCTGCAATTTGGGGCCGTGGAAGTATCGCGCGCGGAGTATCTGCGATTACTGGAGCGCGCTATTCATTTGAAACGAAGTTTTCGGTAGCCCACCTCTCTGTGAGACGCGCTTCCTCGAGAAACGACAAGCGGAACGCCTGCCGTACAATTAGAATGAAAGATCTTCGCTCGCTCCGCGGAGGGTTGCCACCAGGTTGAAGTTAGCCCGCCGGAGGAAACGTTGTAGGGCAGGCGTTCCCGCCCGCCGCAAAGAAACAAGGAATGCTTGCCCTACAACTCCCCGTTGAGGGTTGGGCGTTTTCTGCTTTAATGAGCACCCGCCTCTCGTTGTATTGCGGTAGTGCCATCGCGATTCGGCTGGGTAGCTCAGTTGGCAGAGCAGAGGACTGAAAATCCTCGTGTCGGCGGTTCGATTCCGTCCCTGGGCACCAACCTCCTCCTCCTCTCCCGAAGCCTCCCTCCGCCTCCAACGAACTCCGGGTAGTGGAAAGCCGTCCGGCGTCACTCCTCTGGTGCGGGAAAGGTCCGCCCGCAAATCCAGAAGCAGGTACGTCCATGCGTTATCGGTATTTCCTTGCCGCGTTCGTGCTGGCAGGCACGTCGCTGCACGCTGGGGAATTGGTGTTTCCGGTCATGACCGGCATCGCGGGCGATCGGGCGCTTTCGACCACGGTGCAGGTCAAGAATGCCGGCAAGTCCGAGGCGACATGTACGTTCACGTATCGTGGCCCCGAACGCGTCGGGACACCGCTCATTTCGAGGGAGATCATTTCTCCCGGCAAGACGAATCTCTACGAGGATTTTCTGAGTGATGTCGCCGGTGCGGGATCGGTGCTCATCGATTGCTCTGAAGGCGTGGAGGTTTTCGCGCGAATTCAGGATGCGGAGACGATCGGCGCGAGCTTTCGAGCAGGACGACTCTTTCGGCCGTTTGAGACTGCGAACGCGCTTGGAATCGACGCGAAGCGGAACGTGAAGGCGCGGTCCGATCTGGTGTTGGTCGAACTCGCGGGTGAACGCGTAAAGGCCGCAGTCGTGATCTCCAAAGACGGCCGGAAACTCGCAGAGACGTCGTATGACATTCCGCCGTTTGGTCTGCGCGTCGTGAATCTGCGCGCGATTCTGGAACAGATATCGGAGGTCGATGTCCTGGTTGCTGTCTTGAGCGGGAAGGGCAAGCTCGCGATCGGGAAAGAAGTTCGTGATGCGGCGCTCGCGAACGTCGCACTGCGGCGGGATCGTGTCGTGCGGGCTGCATCGCAATCGGCGACTTCGACGACTGCAATGCGTGGGATGTGCGGATTCAAAGCCGCACCGTTCGTCGAGCCGATGAATGGCCTTTGTTACTTTCGCGACCGTTGGTACGACCCCAAGACGGGTACGTTCCTAACGCCGGACCGCGCGGGTTATCTCGATTCCGCCAATCTCTACTCCTACGGCGCTGGCGATCCAATAAACAACAACGATCCGACAGGCCTCTTCATCGACGAGAGCCGGATTCTCGCATCGCCGCTTCAATCGAAATACATCGGCTGGCGCGATCGCTATTTGAAGTCTCCGCTCGGTAAGAAGATTTGGGATCAACTCGACGCGTTACCGGCATCGGTCTTTACGCTTGAGATCGGGCCGATGGCTACGATTCCTGGCGTTCAATCACCGGCGGGAGCAGAGACGAGGAACTTCTACGACGCGGCGGGAGTACAGAACAGGGCGACGATCGAATTCAACCCGGATTTCGGCAAAAACCCCGGAAGTGGACCGCCGCTTTCGATCTACTACAAACACGGCATCGACATTTATGCGCATGATCCCGGTGGTTACGTCGAATACGCATTCGCACATGAGATCGGGCATGTGCTGGGCGGCTGGGATCCGACCATGGCACCGCAGACGCGCCAATTCACAATGCTCGGATCACAGATCGACGCGACGATTCCTCAGTTCTCGATGCTACGGCAAATCGCGAACCGAAATCCCGCGCAGCAACAGCAATACGCGCAGGTAGTGCAGCAGCGGCAAAACTGGTATCAGCAGCAGGGGACGCTAAAGAATCAACTGGAACCGTATGCAGACGAAATCGGGTATCAAATCTATCGGTCGTTCCGGCAGACGAATCCCCGCAAGTTGGGTATTGCACCCGTGGGCGGGAAGAACTTCAACCCTCCACCACAGCTTCCACAAGATGCTATGTCGAACATTCCTGATGCTCGCACTCCTTAGCGTGCCTGGAGGGTGCGCGAGCGCTCCAAAGTGTCCGCCGGACCTGCCAAGATTCCTGTCCTATGAGGAACATGGTTTAGGAACTGAGTCCGTGTGGTTTTCCGGCGCGGTGATGAACGTACCGTGGGAAGGTTACGCGTCGATCATCTCCGCCGAAGTGTTAGACGACCCACCGCCGGCGCTGGCGACACCGAGCCGCGTTTCGGTCGAACCGTCTGCGGACTGTCCAATGACATCGCAACTCGATCGCGCATTACGCCGTAATCAAACCAACATCATCTCAGGGCGAGGCAGGATACGTGACGACGGCTACTTCGTGGTGGAGTGCATCTGTTCGGTCAGGAAGGTCGAAGGATTAACTGCCGAACAATGGGGACGTTTATACGCGGGAGGTTAATTGAGATTTTCCGCTTCGACGTCGGTCGACGGTTCGCCGCAATTCCAAGCGTCCCTGCTCGTTTGCGGATTTCCGTTTTTGCGCCTATCCGGTGAGGGCGGCGTGCCCTACGATGAGGCTCGTTCCCATGCAACGAGCACTGCTGGCGATCAGTCTGCTCCTCGCCCTCGGCGCCGTTGCGGCTGTCGTGAAGATGTACATCGAGCGCGAACAGGAGCTCGACGCGCAGTTCGTCACACTTCGATTCGATCGCGCCTCCGGACTCGCTTGCGCGATTTGCGACGTGCACGTGTTCGTGAACGGCGTGAACGTCGGGAAGGTGCCGAACGGCAAAACCGTGAAGTTTCGATTTGCACCTGCGACTGATGGACGCAACACGATCTTCGCGCGGCTCGTCCCTGCGGTCGGACCCAATCGCGATACGAAAACCTTTCAGTTCGTCGCGCGAGAAGGTGCCGTCGTGTATGCGCGATACGAGTTGGATTACTGGGTATGGAAGACGTGGGCCGACATGAAACTCGATCTTGCGATCGAGAAGCACGGCGAGGCGAGGATGGTGAACGCGCACCCACCCAATCCTCAACCGAACCCGAAGAAGCTCCACGATTTGCCCTGGGACGCGATTGGCGCGATTGCGGGCGTGCTCGGCGTTGTCGTCGCGGTGGTGGCCTTGTTCAAGTAGCGCCTGATTTCTCCCGCCCGCTTGACTCCCGCTCTCACCGGCGTACACTCCTCGCGCCGCTATTTGAAAGTGGCGGCCTTGCCGCCTAATCCTCGGCGCCGAGGAACGGGGGAACCAACATGAAGACGGCTTGCCACCGTCCGGGGTGAATCCAGCCAGAAGCTGGTAGGGCTTCCAGCCCGAATCCGACAGCTAACCTCGTAGGCAGCCGGAAGGCTCGGCCAGACAAACGCCGCGAAGACCTCGCGGCGTTTGTTGTTTTTCCCCGCGTTTAGAATGGATTAAATCCGACCCTGATGAGACTTTCCGTGCGCAGATCGATACTGACCCTGGTCGCGATGCTGTTCGCGACATCGCTGCTCGCGCAGGCATACCGCGGCAACGGCCGCCTGCAGGGCGTGGTGCTGGATCCCGATGGCAAACCGATCGCCGGTGCGAAGGTGACGTTGTTCTCACTGAAAACACAAAGCGGCCCGCCATCGATCACGACCGACAAGAACGGCAAGTGGGCGATTCTCGGACTGGTGAACGGTTCGTGGAATGTCGACATCGAAGCGCAGGGCTTCGTGCCGAGCCGCGGCGCCGTCGAGGTGAGCGAGTTCCAACGCATCCCGCCGCTGAAGAAAACACTCGAACGCGCGGTCGAAGTGCCGGCGCAGGAAGTGCCGGTGACGAAGCCCGGCGTTTCGCAGGAAGCAGTGGACGCGGTGAACGCCGCGCAGTCGCTGCTCGATGAAGCCGAAGGTCGCACGCTCTCGCTCGAGCCGATGACCGAAGAGCGCAAGAAGAAGTTGTATGGCGATGCTGCCGTGCAACTCGAGAAGGCGCTCACGCTCATTCCGGAAGATGCGGACAACGCGAAGACGCTCGTGCAGATGCGCCAGCTGCTCGCGCAGGCGTATTACAAGACCGGCGATCTGAAGAAGTCGATCGAGTTGCTGAAGAGCGTTGCCGCTGCATCGCCGGAGAACATCGGCGTGCGGATGCTGCTCGCGAATCTTTTGCTCGAAGATGGACGGCTCGACGAAGGCCGCGCGGCGTTAGCCGAGGTACCGGAAAGCGCGATGCCGGATCCCACCGCGTACATCAACGTCGGTATCCTCTTCATGAACAAAAGCCAGCAGCAGGACGCGTACGGCTACTTCGACAAAGCCGTGAACATGAATCCGAATCGCGGCGAGTCTTACTACTATCGCGGCCTCGCGCAGCTCCAGATGCAGAAGCTCAAGGAAGCGAAAGCGGATTTCGAAAAAGTCCTCGCGTTGTCGCCCGAAAGCAGTGAAGCGAAGGACGCGCAGGATCTGTTGAAGCAGTTCAAGTAAGTTGATGAACGACGTTCGCCGCGCCCGCGCGAAGAGCATCGCCCTCGGGGCGATCGCCTTTCTCTTCGTTGCTGTCGCGGCGTTTTTCGTTTCATGCAAACGCGATGAGAAAGCTACGGCGACGTCGCCGTCGATGATCGACGGCGATGCGCCGCGCAGCATCATCCTCATCACCATCGACACGTTGCGCTACGACGCCGTCGGCTTCGATGGCAACACGCGCGTGAAAACGCCGTTCCTCGATTCGCTCGCGGCAAACGGCGTCGTCTTCACGAACGCGCACGCGCACAACACCGTCACGCTGCCGTCGCACGCGAACATCCTCACGGGATTGCTGCCGTATCAGCACGGCATTCGCGACAACGCGGGCTTCGAGCTCGACGCGAAACATCCCACCGTCGCGAAGTTTCTTCGACAGGACGGTTACGCGACAGCCGCGTTCATCGGCGCGTTTCCGCTCGATGCGCGTTTCGGTCTCGGACGCGACTTCGATGTCTACGACGACAAGTATCGCGAAGGCTCGCGGCCGACGCAGTTCGTGATGGACGAGCGCATCGCGAGCGAAGTGCTCGCACCCGCGGCGCAGTGGTGGAGCGCCTCGTCATCGCAGAAAAAATTCTTGTGGGTGCATCTCTATGATCCGCATGCGCCATACACGCCGCCGGAACCGTACGCCAGCGAGTTCCGCGACGATCCGTACCTCGGCGAGATCTCATACGTCGATGCGCAACTGCGTTCGTTTCTCGAACCGATTCTGCAGAGCGATCCGAATGCGCTGGTCGTGTTCACCGCCGATCACGGCGAAGCACGCGGCGATCACGGCGAGCTGACGCACGGCTTGTTCGCGTACGAATCGACATTGAAGGTGCCGCTGTTCGTCTACGCGAAGAATCGCGTGCGTGCGGCGAAAGTCGATCGCGCCGTGCGTCACATCGACATCGTTCCGACGATCCTGCAACTCGCGAGCATCGAGAAACCGAAAGAGCTCTCCGGTCACTCACTGCTCGATACGCGCGGCGATGAGGATTCGTATTTCGAAGCGTTGAGCGCGATGCTCAATCGCGGATGGGCGCCGCTCGTCGGCATGATCCATCAGTCGAACAAGTACATCGATCTGCCGGTCGCCGAGTTATACGACTTGAAAGCCGATCCCGCGGAGAAGAACAATCGCGCCGAAAGCGATCGCCGCGCGCTCTTCGCGATTCGCAACCTCCTCGCGAGCGCGGCGCCATCGGCGAAAGAGACGAAGGCCCGCAACGTCTCGAGTGAAGATCAATCGCGTCTGCTCAGCCTCGGCTACATCTCCGGCTCGACGACGAAAACGAGTTTCACGATCGATGACGATCCGAAGAAACTCGTCGACGTCGACAACGATCTTCATCGCATCGTCGAGCTCTATCAGAGCGGCAGAATCAACGAGGCCGTGAAACTCGCGCAGGACGTGAACAAACGTCGTCCCGGAATGCCGTCCGCGTACGAGATGCTCGCCTTCCTGCTGCAGGAGAGCGAACGTCCTGACGATGCGATCGCGATGTTGCGCAGTGCAATCGCAAGCGGCAATGCAACGGAGCACATGCGCCAGCGCCTTGGGCTCACGCTGAGTGAATCAGGCCGCGCGAAGGAAGCGGTCGAGGTGCTCGCGCCGATCGCACAAAACGCGACCGATCCCGACATCCTCAACGCGTATGGAATCGCGCTCGCTGATTCAGGTCGCACGGGCGAAGCGTTCGATCAATTTCGCCGCGTGTTGTCGATCGATGCGACGAATGCGAAGGCGTATCAGAACTACGGGATCGTCGCGTTGCGCGCGGGGGATACCGAGGATGCGAGACAGCATTTGCTGCGTGCGCTCGAGCTCAATGATCGAATGCCGATCGCGCTGAACGCACTCGGCGTGATCTACGCGCGCGAACGCAATCCGGAGCAAGCACTCAACGCGTGGTCGCGCGCCGTGCAACTCGATCCGAAACAATACGACGCGCTCTACAACGTTGCTCTCGTCAGCGGCAATCTCGGCCGCTGGCCGCAGTGCGTCGCCGCGCTCGATCGATTCATCGCGACCGCGCCGCCGGAGCGTTACGCGGCCGACATCGCCAAAGCGAAAGCGATGCGCGAAGAGGCGAGGCGGAGACTGAACGGAACGCGTTGAGGAAGCACGCGGCCGTGGCGTCGTGTACCCTTTCGTCATTCCGAGGAAGTCATGAACAGAAGACTCTGGTTGTGCGCGTGTGTCCTCATCGCGATCGTCCTTCCGCTGCACGCGCAGCGCGTTGCCGAGACACTCGAGATCAACGTCGTCGAAGTGCCGGTCACCGTTGTCGATCGCGACGGCAATCCCGTGCGCGGACTCACCGCCGAAAACTTCGAAGTGCTCGATGAAGGCAAACGCGTTCCCATCGAATACTTCGAAACCGTCGACATGAACACGCTCGCGGTGACGGCGGAAACGAACGGATCGCAACTGCCGCCTTCCGCCACGCGCCACTTCCTGCTGCTCTTCGACATTGCCAACTCATCGCCCGGCGCAATCGGCCGCGCCGGCGAAGCCGCGAAACAATTCGTCCAGGACCAACTCGGCGCACGCGATCTCGCTGCCGTCGCGACCTTCACCGTCGAACGCGGCGCGCGCATGATCACGAACTTCACGCGCAATCGCGATCTCCTCGTCAACGCGATCGAAACCCTCGGACATCCGAACTACTTCAAAGTCGGAGATCCGCTGATGATCTCCGCCATTCGCACCTCGACCGACAGCGGGTCCGCGGCCACTGGCTCGCGCGGCGATATCGATGCAGCCATCGCGCAGATGGCCGTCGAAGCGCAGAACATGCAGCAGCGCACGCAGGACAGCGAGATGCGCACGCGCCTGCGCATTCAACTCTCCAACATGGGCCGCGTTGCGCGCGCACTCGACAGCCTGCACGGACAGAAGCAGATCATTCTGCTTTCCGAAGGATTCGACGTCTCGCTCGTCACCGGACGCGAAGACCTCAGCTCCGAAGCCGCGCGCAAAGAAACCGACTCCGTCATCAACGGCGAAGTGTGGAACGTCGACAGCGAGCAGCGCTTCGGCAGCCCCACGTCGTCGCGCGACGTCAGCGACATGGTCGAGCTCTTCAAACGCTCCGACGTCGTGCTGCACGCGATCGACATCAAAGGATTGCGCGGCAACATCACCGACACATCCACCGCGGGTGTGGCCACGAAGAAAACCGCCGAGTCGTTGTATCTCCTCACCGCGCCGACCGGCGGCACCGTCTTCAAAAACGAAAACGACATGACCGAGAACTTCGGCAAGCTCCTGCAGCAGCAGGAAGTCGTCTACCTCCTCGGCTTTCGCGCGAAGAGCAGCGGCAAGCCGGGCAAGTTCCACTCGCTCAAAGTGAAGCCCGTGAATGTCAGGGCCGCGAGAGTCTCGCATCGCGCCGGCTACTACGAACCCTCGGGACTCTCCGATCTCGAACGCGCGCTCACACTCGCCGAGATCCTCATGCTCGACGCGCCGAGTCGCGACATCACGCTCGCGACCACCGCGGCCACGCTGCCGGGACCGCAAGGCAAATCGCGAGTGCCCGTCGTCGTCGAGATTCCGGGCAGCGAGTTGTTGAAACGCGTCAGCGGCAAGACCGCGAGCTTCGACCTCTTCGTTTACGCCTTCGACAAAAAGAGCGAAGTTGCCGATTACCTGCAGGAGCGCGTGAACCTCGATCTCGCGAAAGCGGGCGATGCGCTGAAGGGCGGCGGCCTGCGCTACTTCGGAACCCTGCGTTTGCCGCCCGGCCATTACGCCGTGAAGACCGTGATGCGCGTGGAAGAATCGGGCTCGATCGGATTCGCGCGCGAAGACGTGACCGTGCCGGGATTCTCGAGTGCCTCGGTGTTGCCGCCGGTCTTCTTCACCGAACCGGGATCGTGGGGCATGGTCGTCGGCGCGTCGCGCGGGGATGACTATCCGTATCCGTTCTCCGCGGGACAGACGAAATTCATTCCGAAGACGAATCCTGCAGTCATCGCGAACAACGAGTACAAGATCGCACTGTTTCTCTACAAAATGCCGATGGAGAACCTTTCGGTTCTCCAGACGCTCGTCAGCGGCAACGCTACGCACACCGCGAACATGACGTTGTTAGGCCGCACCGCGCCCGATGAAACAGGCCTCGTGAAGTTGCTCTTCAATTTCAAACCGCCCGCGCTTGCGGCCGGGAAGCACGAGTTGCGATTCGATGTGAAGACGAAGGACGGAACCGCAAGCACGGTGATGCTGCCGTTCACCGTGCAATGACATTCAGCGAACGTCTTCGGGACGAGTCTGCAAGCTATACTCCGTCGCGAGTGGAAAACGGTTTCTCCGAATTCGAAGAGCGGATCGGATACACGTTCGAGCGGCACGAGCTTCTGCGTCGCGCGCTGACCCATAAGTCGTATTCGCACGAAGCGAAGGACAACGAAGTGCGGCACAACGAAACGTTCGAGTTTCTCGGCGATTCGGTGCTCGGATTCGTCATCGGCGATCTGCTCTTCCGCAACTTCCCGCAGCTCGACGAAGGCGCGCTTTCGAAGATGAAGGCGTATCTCGTCAGCGCGCAGTCACTGGCCGCGAAAGCGCGCGAGCTGGGGATGGGCGACGCGATTCTTCTCGGCGTGGGCGAAGAGAAAACGGGCGGACGCAGGAAAGACTCGCTGCTCGCGAATCTTTTCGAAGCCGTCATCGCCGCGATCTTTCTCGATGGCGGCATCGATCCCGCGCGCAAGCTGATCGAGCGCTCGTTCAGCGGCGACATTCAGAACATCGATCAGCAGGATCTGCTCTTTCACGATTACAAGACCGCGCTGCAGGAGCTCGCGCAGGGGCGCGGGCTGCAACTGCCGGACTACAACGTCGTCGGCGAAGTCGGCCCCGATCACGACAAGACGTTCATCGTCGAAGTGAAGCTCGGCAATCTCACCGCGCGCGGCGAAGGATCGTCGAAGAAGGAAGCGCAGCAGCAGGCCGCGAAGCATGCGATGCGCGAGTTCGGAACGCGCAGTGCGTAAGGCACTGATCGCGATTCTCGCGCTCGTCCTCGTCCTTCCTGCGCATTCGCAGAAACCCGATGACCTCGGGCAGATCCGCGCCGAGATCGGCCGCCTGCGCAAACGACTCGAGACCGTTCGCCAGCAACAGCAATCCGCCGAACGCGAGCTCGAAACCGTTGATCTGGAGCTCGGCATCCACACGCGCGAGCTCGAGCTTGCGTCCGCGGCCGAGGCGAAACTCGCAGGCGAACAGCAGGCGATTGAGGGGCAGATCGCCGCGCTCGTTCCGCGCATCGCACGACAGAAAGCCGATCTGCGCAAACGTCTCGTCGCGCTCTATCGCCTCGGCGGTCTCAGCTACGTGCGCGTGCTCCTCGCGCTCGATGACGAACAGAATCCGATCGAAGCGATGTCGATGCTCAGCTATCTCGTCTCGCGCGACGCACGACTCGTCACTCGCTTTCAGAACACGCGCGTGCAACTCGCGGCGCAGCGCACGCAGCTCGCCGAGAAACAACTGCGTTTGCAGCAGACGAAACAAGTCGTTGAAGAGCGACGACGCGCGGTCGCGGCGAGCGCGCAGCAAAAACAACTGCTGCTCGCGCGACTCAAGACGGAAGAAAGCGGAACGCAGCAGGAACTGGCGACGCTCGAAGAAAAAGCGAAGCGACTGCAGCGACTCGTCGATTCACTCTCGCGACAAAAGCGCGGACTCGATCCCGCCACGGACATTCGCGCGGTACAGGGCGCGCTCGCGTGGCCGGTCGAAGGAAAGGTTTTCGAAACGTTCGGCCGTCACCGTAACCCGAAGTTTTCAACATTCACGGTGAGCAACGGCCTCAAAATCGAAGCGAAAGCGGGAGCGCAGGTGCGTGCCGTTTTCGCAGGAACAGTTCTTTTCAGCCAATGGTTCAAGGGATACGGCAACTTGATCATTCTCGACCACGGCAATCGCATCTTTTCGCTTTACGGCAACGTCAAATCACCAGCCGTCGCGGTGGGAGACAAGATCGCGACCGGCCAGCTCATTGCAGGAGTGGGCGAGAGCGAGGAAGCGGGCCCGGGCGGTCATCTCTATTTCGAGATCCGCCAGGACAACAAGCCCGAAGATCCGCAGAAATGGTTGCGCTGAGAACGACATGAAAAAACGAATCGCCTTCATCACGATCTCGATCGCGCTGATGTTCACACTCATCGGCGGAGCGGTCTTCGGACAGGCCGCGCAGAAGAACAATCCGTATCGCTATCTGAGCATCTTCTCGGAAGTGCTCGATCTCGTGCGCAGCAACTACGTCGAGCAGGTGCCGAGCGAGCAGCTTCTCGACGGCGCGTTCAGCGGCGTCACGGATGCCGTCGACGAGTTCAGCTACTACGTTCCGCCCGCGCAGATGGCGGCGTACAAGAACTTCTCCGACGTCGAGGACAACGGCCTTGGTCTCATCGTGACGAAGCGCTACGGCTACGCATACGTCATCGCGCCGGTCGAAGGCTCGCCCGCGGATAAAGCGGGCATCGAGCGCGGCGAC
>JBQCJC010000008.1:0-2651 GCA_051953135.1 Thermoanaerobaculia bacterium
GGTGCTGGGCTCGACGAGCCCGTACGCGGTGACGTATCCGCGATTGAGTTTCGGAATCGCGAATGATGAGAAAGATGTGGAGAAAGCGGTGCAGGTCGTGCGAGAGATGCGGAACGCCGGCGCCCTCGCCGGCTGAGCACGCGGCGTCCCGCCGCCCGCGCCGAGACGGCGCACTGCTCAGCCGGCGAGACGCCGGCGCTCCGCTTCCCCTTACCTTCCTGCGAAAAACACGGGATCGCCGGACGCGTTATCCACCATCGAGCCGTACGCGAACAAACTCGCATTCGCATCGCCTTCGATCTGCAGCGTGAACGGATTCGTGCCCACGTTCGCAAACAACGCATTCACCGCGTACTGCGATTGCGACTTCGCGCCGAGCGTGAGCGTCGTCCGCGCGAGCTCATTGCCCGACTGCGACAACAGCTTCACCGTGAATGTCTCCGTCGCATCGCCACCGTTCACGAAACCGATGTTCGAGCGATACGACGCATCGTGGCGCAGTCCCGGAACGAACGCGCTCTTGGAGAACACCGACACCGGATCGATCGATTGACCATACGTTCCGCCGCCGTTCACGCTCGTGTACGTGCGGCTCGTCACGATCGGACCCGCGCCGCTGCCCCACGTGATCTGCAATGCGCCGCTGCCGGAGAGCTGCCCCCATTCCGCAACGACGTCCTGCATCACCTGCGTCTCTCCGGAATCGATGCTCAGAGACTTCGACGTGCCGTTGTAGCGAAGCGTCAGCACCATGCGCGATTCCGACGGATTGAAGAACGTCACGTCGCTGCGCCAGAACGTTCCGTTCGCGCCAGGCGAACGGCCGATGACCGGAAGCATCATCGAGTTGCCGCGCGTCGACGGCACGGCCTGGATGTACACCGGATCCTGCGTGATGTTGTCGACCACCGACGCGTAGCCGCTGATCGCCGCATCCGACGCCGCGATGATGCGCATCGTCATGTGCGCGTGCGACTCACCATCCACCGCCGGGAACCACGCACTGAGTGGCTGCTGCTGAAAACTGTTGCCGACGAGCGTGACCGTGCGCGTGGAGACACTGTTGCCCGATGCATCGAACAACGCGATCGCCGCGCTCACCGGAGTCTCCGCGCGATTCACGAGACCGACGTTCGTGCGATACGCGGCGTTCGCCTCGATGCCCGTGATGTACAGCGTGCGCGTGAGCGCGCCCGGCTCCACTTCCGGAACCGCTTGTCCGTACGTGCCGGTCGAACCGCTCGTGAACGTGCGGCTCGTGATGCGTAAATCCGCAACCGTGCCGGCGCTCGCCGCCTGAATCGTGATCGCGCCCGCACCGCTTTCGATGCTGAACACATCGCGCAGCGCATTCGCGTACGTGATCGATTGCTTCGGCGCGAGGAACAACGAATTCGACAACACACTGCCGCCGTTGCTCGGCAGGAACAGCAGCGAAATACTCGCGCCATTCGTGCCCGCGTTGAAAAGACTCAGCTCCGTGCGCCACGACGTGCCGTTCGCGCCGCCGGTTTGCGCTGCGACCGAAACGAGCGAGTTGTACGGCGCCGCGGAAAGCACATTGATCGTCTTCGTCGCGACGCTCGGACCATTTGCATTCGATGCCGTGAGCGTCACGGTGTAGGTGCCCGCGCCCGCATACGCGTGCGTCGGATTCTGCGCCGTCGATGTGCTGCCATCGCCGAATGACCACGACCACGACGTCGGTGAGCCGCTGCTCTTGTCGGTGAAGGACACCAGCGATCCCACGGACGGAGTCGTCGTCGAGGCATCGAATGCCGCGGTCACCGCGGGGGTCACCGGCGTCGATGCCGAAGTGACGACGATGTTGCGCGACGTCTGCGACTGCGTGTTGTTGCCGTTGACGATCAGCGTGACGGTATACGTACCGGGATTCGCATACACGTGCGTTACCGGTGATGTCGAGGACGCGGTCGCATCGCCGAAGTTCCACTGGCGCGAATTGATCGTGCCGGTGGACGTGTCGGTGAACGTGAATACCGTCACGCCCGCGACGCCCGTCGTCACGTTCACGGTGAACGAAGCAACCGGCGAGGAGCTCGTGCTCGCCGCGATCGTGAACGTGATCGTGTTCGATTGCGATGTGCCCGCGCTGTTCGTCGCGGTGACGTACGCGCGATAAGTGCCCGCGCCTAACGACGTCACGCGCGCGGACGTCGCGTTCGATGCGACGTCGGCGAATTTGTTGAACGCACCAGCGCTGCCGGTCGCGAGGTAGATCGCCTGCGACGTCTCATTGCTCGCGTTGTCGGTCCACGTGAGATCGGCGTAGTTCGTGCCGGTGGTCGCGCGCAGACTCGACGGAGCATCCGGCGTCGTCACGATCGGCGCAGGCGCACTGCCGTTCGGATACAGCCAGCGCGCCGCGAGTTGATCGTCCGCACGAAGACTCGGTCCGAGTCCCGTGACGCTCGCGTACATCAATGCATTCGATTCAGGGCTGTGGCCGAATCCAAGCGTGTGCCCGAATTCATGCGCGACGATCTCCGCGAGGACCTTGCTGCTGATGCCCTGCGACGACGAGACGTTGTCCTGAATCGTGAGATTGCCTTCGGTGATGTTGTACGCGCGCACCGGACCGGCGGGATGAGTTGCGTCTGCTGCAAACGTCGCGTTGAACGTGCCGCCCG
>JBQCJC010000009.1:0-6038 GCA_051953135.1 Thermoanaerobaculia bacterium
GGCGCTCGGCTCAGCAGGGCTAAGGCTCGCGGATCGATGGCCAAGAGTGCTCGTGTGTGCCTCAGCCCTCAGCCCGCGGCCCTCGGCCCTCTCACGCACCTCTCACGCCGCTGCGCCGGAAAACCGCCCGGCCTGTGCGACAATCGCCGCGGGTCAGGACACAAGCCGGTGAGCGCGAGCAATCCATTCATGAATCTGGAGAGACGGTCGTATGGCCGCGTCACTCCGGTCGAGCGTATCCGCGGGATGGCGGGCTCGGTCGTGATTTACGTCGTCGATCTGTCGCTCAGCGGACTGCGTGTTGCGCATCAGGAGTCGCTGCCGAAGACCGGCGAGATCTGTCAGATCGTGTTCACGTGGCAGGGACGCCGCGTGTCGATGCGTTGCGAAGTGCGGCGCACGGAAGTGGCGAAAGCCGCGCGAACGCTGCTCGAGAAAACGCTGTATCACACCGGCCTCGCGATCGTGCAGAAGGATGAAGTCGCGGATGCGACGCTGCGCGAGATCATCGAAGCCGCGGTCACGCGCGCGCTCGATGAGCAGAAGGCGAATGCGATGGGCATCCCCGCGATCGCCGCGCAATCGGTTCAGACCGGCAAAGGCGACGAGCTGTTGCGATGCGAGCTCGGCCCACACGGCTGGACGAAAACGCGGACGACGGATCGCAATCAGCCGCGCCACGGATTCACCGTGTCCGCCGATGAAGAGTTGAGCAAAGTCGACATGCTCTGCCGCGCGTACGAATCGGGTGATGCCGAAGGGCGAAAACTGATTCGCACGTTTGCAAGCCTGAGCATCAGCCGCAGCGAAGGCATTCCGACGCGGCGTTACGCGCCGTAGCGCGCTAGCGCGCGCGCCTCGTCCTTCCATATCTCTGTAACGCCGCGCATACTTCCCTCACTACAACAACTGAGGGCCCCGAAGATGCACGACGTCTTCATCAGCTACAGCCACAAAGACAAGGCGTGGGTCGATGAGGTACTGGTCCGGACGCTGAGCGCGAATGGAATCGATGTGCTCATCGACTCCGACGACTTCGTGGGCGGGGCGACGTCGATCGAGAACATGACCAGCGCGGTCGAGAACGCGCAGCGCACGCTCGTCGTCCTCACCGACGCGTGGGTCAAGAGCGAGTGGACCACGTTCGAAGGTCTGCTCTCCGTGCAAACCGATCCCACCGGCTCGAAGGGCAAACTCATTCCGATCCTGCGGCAGAAATGCGATCCGCCGAAGTGGATGTCGATTCGCTCGTATCTCGACTTCGTCGATGACGCGCGCGTCTCGCAACAACTCGAGCGACTCGTGCGCACGCTCAAGCGTGCTCCCGAATCATCCGAAGCCGCGGTGAAGATCGAAGTCGTCAACGAAGGACTGCGCACCGTCGCCGATCTCATTGCCGGCGGTCCGACGCGCGATGCGTTGCTCGAGTTTCGCTTCCGCTTCGAAAGCATCACCGGTCGCATCGATCGGCTGGCGAGTTTCAAGGAAGTGCACGATCAACTGCATCACATCCAGCTGCACTGCCACGATCCGATCGTGCGCGATCTGCCGCGACTCGCCGACGACGATCTCGCCGTCGACGCGATGCTGCAGTACTCCGACACGCTGCAGCAGGCCATCGATCGCCTGAAGCAACTCGGCAACTCGCCGGTGTTCGAGAATTTCAAACTCGCGTGGGTCGCCACGCTCGATCGCGCGCGGCAATCGCTGGCGGAAGGGATCGATGCGCGTGACTGCGCCGTCGTGAAGCGCGCCGCGTCATTGCTCGATCGCGTGCTCGCATCGGAGCCGCCGCGTATCGACGCGCGTCTCTCCGATGCGGCGTCGGAACTGGAGCTCGATGCGGTGATCGACGCGGTCGCCGTCGTTTGTCGCAAGGCAAAGGAAGCGAAGCTCGATGCCGCGAAGCTCGGGAAGCTCGAACAGGCGCTCGATGAAATGGAGCGGCTCGACGACACGCTCGAAGAGCTGGTGCGCAATCACACCGCGTGGCAGGACGTCGATGTCGTGATGCGCCGCGTCGATACGAATCTCGACGCCGACAATTTCGAGTTGATCGATACGTGGCCGGAGCTGAAGCAGCAGGTCGCGCTGCTCACCGCCGCCACCGCCGACTGGGCGAAGAGTCTCGGCAAGGAAGCGGAGTCGCTCGATCAGGCCATCGCCGAGAACGATGCGAGCAAGATGGCGCGGCATTTCCGACGTTATCGACAACGCGCGGTGACGCGCTTCTTCGCCGTCGATACGAATCTCAACCTGCAGTGCGTGGAGCTTCGCAAAGCCGGAGATCCGCTCGCCGCAATCGTGCAGGCACTGGCATGACGACCATTCCCAGCATCACCGCGCTCGAGTTCTTTCCGACGATCTTCGATCTGCGCGCGACTCACACGTCGCTGCTCACGCGGCAGCGACAGGGCGCGACGGTTGGCGACATCGCGAGCGATGTGCGCCTGTTCGTGCGACGTGCGCAGAACACCGGCGCACTGCTCGATGTCGATGAGCAACGCGATGCGGCGCAAGGTCTCATCGATTACTGGGTGACGACGTTGTATCGCGCCGCGATCGAGATCGATGACGACGCCACGCTCGTCGATTTCGATCCCGCGCTCGCACCGACGCTCGATGATTCGTTGTGCCCGTACGTCGGGCTGAATTCGTTTTGTGAATCGGACAGCGGTCGTTTCTTCGGACGCAAGCAACTGGTGCGCGTGGCGGTGGAGAAGATTCGCGCGCATCGCTTTCTCGCGATTCAGGGACCGTCGGGGAGTGGCAAGTCGTCGGTCGTGCTCGGCGGCGTCCTGCCTGCACTGAAAGCGAATGCGATCGAAGGCAGCGCGGATTGGCGTTATCTCGCGCCGATCGTGCCGGGCTCGGAGCCGGCGAAGACGCTCGCGGCGGCGTATGGCGATGCGAAGCCGTCGAAAGAGCGAACGACGGTCATCACGATCGATCAGTTCGAAGAGCTGTTCACGCTGACCGACGATCTCGCATCGCGACAGGCGTTCATCGACGAATTGCTCTCGCTGTCGAAAGACGGACACGTGCTCATCATCACGATGCGCAGCGATTACGACTCGCGTCTCGCGACGACGGGCGAGTTGCAATCGCTGTTCGATGCGGCCGATTTGCGCGCCACGCCGCTCAGCGCGGCGGAGCTTCGCGAGGCGATCGAAGAGCCGGCGAAGTTGATCGGGTTGAAGTTCGAGTCGGGTGTGATCGATGCGCTGATTCGCGATGTGCTCGGCGAGCCGGCCGCGTTGCCGCTGCTGCAATTCACGTTGTGGAAGTTGTGGCAGTCGCGCGATCACAATCGCATCACGCTCGCGGCGTACAAGAAACTCGGCGGCGGACGCGCGGCGCTCGCGAACACGGCCACGGCGTTGTACGAGTCGCTGATTCAACAGGATCGCGACACGATGCGACGCATTCTGCTGCGCATGGTGCGGCCCGCGGCCGGCGCGGAGGTGACGAGCAGCCGCGCGCGTCTCAGCGATCTGATGCAGATCGGCGACGATCCCGCGCGCGTCAGGCGCGTGCTCGACAAGCTCGCGGAGAATCGGCTGATTCGCATCAGCGGCGAGCAGCAGGTGGAAGTCGCGCACGAGGCGCTGATTCGCAACTGGCCGCTGCTCGTGCAATGGGCGGAGCACAAGAAGGCGGAGATGCTCGAGCTCCGGCGATTCGAATCGCTCGCGGAAGAATGGGAGCGCTTCGGCCGCGAGAGCGGCTATCTCGATGCGGAGCAATTGAAGGAAGCAGAACACTGGCTCGCATCGGATGCGGCGAAGGATCTCGTCATCAGCGATGCGCTGGTGCAGCTCGTCGATGCGAGTCGCGCGCTGCTGCGCCGGCGTCGCTGGCTGTTCCGAGCCGCCACTACCTTCGCCGCATGCCTCGGCATCGCACTCATCGTCGCGTTGTATCTCGCATGGACGATTCAGAAAGAGCGCAACCAACAGCTGCTCGCGCGCGCAGCCGCCGAGCAACGATTGCACGAGGAACAGCAGCAACAGGTGCAGGAAGACGCGCGCCACGAGCGTGAGCTCGCGGCCGTGAAGCAGCAGACGCTCAAGAGCTCAGTCGAACAGGAACGAGAGTTGACGCGACAGGCGCAGGAAGCTCGCCTCGCCGCGGAGACGGCGAAGGCGGAGTTGCAGAAGAAGATTGATGAGCTGCAGAACGCGCGCAACATCGTCGATCCGTATCTCAGCGTGTATCAGGCGCCGGCGAAATCCGTGCGTCCGCCGACAACATGGAGTGCGCCCGAGGATCCGCCGGCGACGAATGCGCCGGGCATTCGTGGACGTGTGCGTCCTGTGACCCCGGGTGTGAGCATCGGCGGCGGCGGATCGACGGGATCGGCGTGTTGCGTCGTCGAAGATGACAACGGCACGCGGTATCTGCTCACGCTGCCGTTCGTCGTCGGCGGAGAAAAAGGTGCGAGCGTGTTGCAGCCCGGTGCAGCCGATGGTGGAACGCAGCGCGATGCGATCGGCTACGTCGAGCGCGTCGGCGCGGATTCGTATCAATCCGGCGCGTTGATTCGATTGCAGAAAGGTGTCGATCTCGATGCGACGGTGCCGCACGTTGGTCATCTGCGCGGTGCGAAGAGCGCGGTGAACGTCGGCGATGAAGTGCGGCTCGTTGGACGCGGCTCCGCGATCGCAAAGGGGCGCGTGCTCGCGGTCGATGAACGCGGCGGAATTCGCACGTCAATCATTCCGGAGTCGGGCGATGCAGGCGCGCCGGTGGTGAATGCGCGGAACGAGATCATCGGCATGCTCGTATCGTCGGACAACAAGAGCATGTCGATCGTCGCGCCGATCGGTCCCGTGTTGCAGGAGCTTGGAGTGAGGGTCGTGAAGTAGTACGCGATACCATCGCGTGCATGAAACGCCTGCTCGTCACTCTTCTTTTCGCGACGTCCGTCTTCGCGCAGGAGCGCGAGATGGAGCGCGTCAACTGGATGGATTTTCGCGATCAGGTTCCGTCGAAGATCAGGACGGTCCTGCTGCCGACCGGCACGCTCGAGCCGCACGGCGTCGCGAACAATGGCGCCGACATCACCGCGCCGGTCGCGATGGCGAAAACGCTCGCGCCGCGGCTCAACGCGATGATCGCGCCGGTCGTGCCGTACGGCATCACCGGATCGATGGAAGCGTATCCCGGTGCGTTCACGATCCCCGAGGCCGCGTACCGGCCTTACATGAAAGCCGTGATTGAAGGACTCGCGAAGAATGGCTTTAAGAACATCATCATTCTCAACGGACACGGCGGACCGCAGACCGCGGTGCTGAACGCGGTTGCGAGCGAAGTCTCCGCGGAGAAGCACGTGCGCACGCTGGTGATCAACTGGTGGTCGTTCGCATCCGACGTGACGAAGGAAGTGTTCGGCGAGGACGGCGGTCACGCGGGCTGGAACGAAACCGCGTTCGTGCAAGCAGTCGACAAATCGCTCGTGCACGCGGAGAAGTACAGCGACAAACTTGCGACCGCATATCCCGCGCCGAACACCTGGAGCGCCTCGCCGTTCCCATCCTCGATTGGGTTGTATCAGCCCGGCCAGGGCTATCCAAAGTTCGATCAAAAGAAGGCCGATGAGTACTACACGAAAGTCGTAGCGAAAGTCGGCGGACTGATCGAAGACGTGATTCGAAAATGGGATGAGGCGGGGGTGTAGAGGTTGTCGGTTGCTGGTTGTCGGGTGTTGGGGGGACCCCGTCGCCCAGAAGCGGCGCGGCGTGGAGCCTCCAACAACTAACAACCAACAACCAACAACCAACAACCAACAACCAACCTTAGTAATACACCTTGTGCTCGTACACGAACGTCTTGCGTGATCCGCTGTCGACCATCGGATAGAACGTGGCGGCGCTGAGGGCGTCGGCGTTTTTCTGCGCGATGTCGTTGCTGCCCGTGGTGTTTTTCACGAGCTTCACTTCGACGACTTGTCCGTCGGTGTTGACCTTCGCCTGGAACGTGAGCTCGCCGTGGCCGCGGAACTCGACGGCAGTGGGTGCGGTGTAGAAGCGCGGCGT
>JBQCJC010000010.1:0-3240 GCA_051953135.1 Thermoanaerobaculia bacterium
GCGCGATGGATGTTATCGCCCTCAGGCTTGCGCGACTGCTCTCTGTTGTTACCCCATCGCCGTCGCAGCGAACCCTTCTTCGATGAGGAACGATGCGAGCGGCGAACGCGCGACCGGCTCGTCATTTACTTCGACGATGAGCATCGCGCGACGCGGACCTTCTTTCACCAGCGATGCAAGCGTTCGCGCAATTGCACGCGCGACATTCGTGCGTGATGGTTCGTCTTCCGGCAGAAACACGAGCAGTTGTTTCTCGCCGCGCGAGATGTAGCAGCTCATCATCCCGTTCACGAGAATCACGTTTGCGCCGACGCTGCGCGACAAACCCCACGGCGACTCAGGCCACGGCACGATCGCGCCGTACGGATTCGCGGGATCAGTTGCGGCGAGCATCACGACCTCGATCGACTCCGGCTCATCTTTCATCGTGCGCAACAAATCGATCGCGCCGGCGCTCGCGAATTGCGTCGCGCCGAGTCCCGCCACGAAGTAGCCGCGGCGAATGCGTCCCGCGTCTTCCATCGCTTTGAGAATCGGATAGACCGCGGAGAACCCGCCGTTGATGTTCTCGAGATGCGGCGCCTCGCGCGTGACGATGCCGTAGCGCGACAACAGTTGTTGCGCGAGCGCGTTCGCGCGTTGCGTGTCCGAGCCGGCAGGCGGAGGCACGAGCGACCATCGACCTTGCGTCGACGGCGGTGCCACGCGACGCGAGCGAAATCGCGCGCCGGTGCGCTGCGGCGTCTTCGGTCGCGTGAATGCGCGCAGCGCGTGGAACGTGTCGTTCGTGATCGCGCCTTTCCAGACGAGATCCCACAGCGCGTCGACGAGCTCGCCCGGAAAGCCGCCGATGTCGAGTTGCATCTGCGTGAAGAACGACGCACCGCGTCCGCGCAGATAGTCGAGAATCGGCGACTCGACGTCTTCGCCGCGTCGATGCAGCAGCGGCAAGTGATCGGTGAGGTACAGCGCAATGCGACCGTCATTCGATCCGAGCGGCTCGACGCCGACCCACACGATCTCACCAGCAGCACTGAGCGTATCGAGATCCGACGGCTTGTAGTCCGCGACGCGCGACGCAAGGATCTCACTCTCAAAAATCGAGGCGGCCATCGGAAAGCCCTGCAGCGTTTCGATGACTTCGAGCAATGCATCGAGACCGCGTCGTTTGCGCGTGACGCTCTGCCAGTTGAGAAACAAACGCGCGAGCGATGGTGGATCGACGGGCTCTGCTTCCTTGCGAAGTTTTGCGAGAGAGCGGCGACGGATGGTCTTCAATCCTTCGACTTCGCACCACTCGCGCTGCGTGCCGCCGGGACGGAACTCGCCTTCGATCAATCGTCCGCGCTCGACGAATCGTTCGAGCGCGTGCGTGATGACCGCGATGCCGAGTCCGTAGCGACGGGCGACATCGTTCGGAGTGAATGGGCCGTGCGTGCGCGCGAAGCGCAGCACGAGATCGCCGATCGGATCCTGCACCGGTTGCAGGTAACGCTCGGCGATGCCGGTGGGCATGGGTGTGCCGAGGGCATCGCGATAGCGGGACGCATCCTCGGTGGCGATGAAACGCTTTTCGCGCGCGATCGTCACTTCGAGAATGCGGCGGGATTTGACGAGATCTTTGATCCACTGAAGTGGCGCTTCAGTGGTTCGCAACGCAATCTCCTCCGCGCTCAAATCCCCCAGTCGCAACAACAAATCATGCAGCGCGTCCGCGCTCTTCGCCTTCCTCGACTCGTCGAGATGCTGCAGTTCCAGCTCCGTTTGCGCGAGCGCTTCTTCATCGAGCAGCTCGCGCAGTTCCGGTTCGCCTAACAACTCGCGCAACTGCGATTGATCGATCGCCAGTGCTTGCGCGCGGCGCTCCGCGAGTGGCGCATCACCGTCGTAGAGAAAATTCGCGACGTAGCGAAACAACACCGACGCGGCGAACGGCGACGGCTTCTGCGTGTCCGCCGTGTGCACGCGAATCGTGCGCGCGCGGATCTTGCGCGTCAGCTCCACGAGCGCGGGTACATCGAACACATCGCGCAGCGTTTCGCGATACGCCTCGAGAATGATCGGAAACGAGCCGAAACGCGACGCGACCTGCAGCAGGTCGTACGCGCGCTTGCGTTGCTGCCACAGCGGCGTGCGGCCTTGAATGCGCGTACGCGGTAGCAGCAGCGCCCGCGCGGCGGCCTCGCGAAACTTCGCCGCGAACATCGAGCTCGCGCCGAGTTGCCGCAGCAGCAACTGCTCGACTTCATCGGGATCGGGAAGCACGAGCTCCGCGGGCGGCGGCTGATCGGTTTCGGGGAAGCGCACGATGAATCCGTCGTCGGCCCACATCGTCTCGACATCGATCGCGAGCTCGTTGCGCACCTTCGCCGTGACGGCCATCGCCCACGGCGCGTGAATGCGTCCGCCGAACGGCGTCAGCACGCACACGCGCCAGTCGCCTAACTCATCGGTCACGCGTTCGATCACGATCGTGCGATCGTCCGGCACCGCGTTCGTCGCATCTTCCTGATCGCGCAGGTAGTGCAGAAAGTTTTCGGCCGCGAGCTTGTCGAGATCGTGGCGCGTGACGAGACGCTCGACCGCCGCGCCGGGCTTCATCTCGCGAATCTCGCGCACGAGCTTTCCGATCGCCTCACCAAACGGAACCGTTCGTTCCGCTGCATCCGCTTTCCAGAACGGCATCTTTCCCGGCTCGCCCGGCGCAGGCGTGACGATCACGCGATCGTGCGTGATCTCCTCGATGCGCCATGTCGACGCGCCTAACATGAACGTGTCGCCGGGCGACGACTCGAACACCATCTCTTCATCGAGCTCGCCGACGCGCGCCGATTGATTCTTCTCCGCGCCCGCAAGGAACACGCCGTACAACCCGCGATCCGGAATCGTGCCGCCGCTCGTGATCGCGATGCGCTTCGCGCCTTGTCGCGCGGTGAGCGTGTTCGCGACGCGATCCCAGGTGAGACGCGGACGCAGCTCCGCGAATTCATCGGAGGGATACAACCCGCTGAGCATGTCGAGCACGCCTTCGAATGCGCCGCGCGACAATTCTGCGAACGGCGCGGCGGTGCGGATGACGCGATAGAGATCGTCGACGCTCCAGTCGTCCATCGCGACCATCGCCACGAGTTGCTGCGCGAGCACGTCGAGCGGATTGCGCGGATAACGCGTCGGCTCGATCGCGCCCTCGTGCATCGCGTGCGTGATCGCGGCGCAGGCGATGAGATCGCCGCGGAATTT
>JBQCJC010000011.1:0-7736 GCA_051953135.1 Thermoanaerobaculia bacterium
CGATGGTGATGAGTTGCCCACCGGCACCCGATCCCTGATTCGGAACGATGCGTGTGATGAGCGGTGCGGCGGAAGTCACGCTCGTCGCGAATACGGCGAGCGCGAAGGCGAGCGAACGATTCCACATACCGCTGAATGTACGACCACATGCGGCGAAACGCCACGCCCTGCATCGACGCCGCTACAACTTCACATCCTTCCTCACTCCACCCTCCCCGTTCACCACTTCGAACTCGACGATCCCGATCGCCGCGCCGCTTTCCGCTTCCGCGATCACGCGCCACGTTCCCGGCGCCGCGTTCGATTTGTACGACAACGCGCGATACCCGCCGCGACGTCCGCCGCTGATGCGAATCGGAATTGTGCCGTAGTCGATCCACTCGTTCGACTTCGGATCGCGTCTCTGCCAGCGATGACGAATCGTCGTCTCGATGCCGTTCGGTGCGAACACGGATGTGAAGCAGTACACGCGCTCATCACCGCGGCGATGAAACAGCGTCGACGACGAACGCCAGAATCGCCAGCCCGGTGACTCGATCACGCCCGCGTACGCACCGCCGGTGCGACGCAACTCATGCGCGACGAGCATCTCTTTCTTCACCAGCGGCACCGGCGGAATCACGTTGAACACATGCAGCACGAGGATCAGCGCGGCCACCGCGATCGACGGTTTGCTCGACGCGGAGTCGCTGCGCGAAAGCTGTCGCAACGCGAGCATGAGCAACAGCGCGAGCAACGTGCCGATGTAGAACCAGAACGTCGAGACGCTGTGGAACAGATGCGCGAGCGCGAAGTTGAAAAACATGATCGCGCAGAGCGTGAAGAACGCCCACGACAACGTCAGCTCGCTGTATGCGCTTTCGAGAAACTCGTTGCCGATCAGCAGCGCCGCGAGGCCGATCACGAACAGGTATCCCGGCAGATCGCTCGAGCTCAGAAAGTAGAAGATGAACAGCGCGCTGAAGATGCCGCCGAAGAAAAACTGCAGCAGCCAGTTGAGGTACTGCGAGAAACGAAACTGCATGCCGCGGCCGATCATCGTGAGGATCGCGGCCGCGCCTGCCAGATAGCCGAGGAGGATGAACAGATCGCTCGGCTTGATTTGATTGCCGAGCGTCACCGCGTCCCAGACGAATCCGCAGATGAACGCGATGGCCGGGAAATAGCGTCTTGTTTTCGCGATCAGAGGTTTCTGCAGGAAGCGCGACGCGAACGGGATTTCGGACTCAGACGAGGTCATGAATTTTTCGCGCGCGTATTTTGCGTTAAAACGTTGCCGATGCTGCCGCCCGATGCTCAGTGGGAAGAGAGTGCCCTCGCCGAGAGTGAAGAGAAAGTCGAAGAGCCGCCTTTGTACAAAGTGCTGCTCCACAACGACGACTTCACCACCATGGAGTTCGTCGTCTGGGTGCTCGAATCGATTTTCAACATGCCGGAGGAGCAGGCCATTCAGGTCATGCTCAACGTTCATCTGCGCGGCAGCGGCGTGGCCGGTATCTACACGTACGAAATCGCCGAGACCAAGGTCGAGAAAACCTCGTCGCTCGCGCGCGAGCACGAATTTCCGCTGCTCGTAACGATGGAAGAAGCTTGATGATCGCCAAAGGCTTGCAGGCCAGTTTCGAATTCGCGGTGAATGAGGCCGTTCGCCGCCGCCACGAGTACGTCACGCTCGAACATCTGCTCTTCGCACTGCTGCACGATCGCGATGTCGTCGACGCCATTCGCGCGTGCGGCGGCGACGTCGAGGTGCTGAAAAAGCAGCTCGATGATTTCATCGAGAAGACGTACGAGCGTCTCGAAGATGACGCCACCGTGCAGCCGACGCTCACGACGATGCTGCAGCGCGTCGTGCAATACGCGCAGCTGCACGCGCAATCGTCAGGACGCAAGGAAGTCGACACGGGCCAGATGCTCGCGGCGATTTATCAGGCCGATAAATCGCAGGCCGTTTACTTCCTGCGCAGCCAGGGCGTCGAGAAGCTGGATGTCCTCAACTACATCTCGCATGGAATCCCGAAGGATGGATCCGCGCCCGCGTTCGTGGCGCCGAATGAAGATGCGGATGCCGCGGCGTCGCGCGATCCGCTGAAGCAGTTCGCGGTGAATCTGCTCGAGCGCGCGAAGAAGGGCGAGATCGATCCGCTCATCGGACGCGGTCTCGAGCTGGAGCGCACGATTCAGATTCTTTGCCGCCGTCGTAAGAACAATCCGCTGTTCGTCGGCGAGCCGGGCGTCGGCAAGACCGCGATCGCCGAAGGTCTCGCGCTGAAGATTCACAACGGCGAAGTGCCGAACGTGTTGAAGAACGCCGAGGTGTTCTCGCTCGACATGGGCGCGGTGCTCGCGGGCACGAAGTATCGCGGCGAATTCGAGCAACGCCTCAAGGCCGTGATCGCGGCGATGACGGAGAAGAAGGACGCGATTCTGTTCATCGACGAGATTCACACGATCGTCGGCGCCGGCGCGGTGAGCGGCGGAACGATGGACGCGTCGAATCTGCTGAAGCCCGCGATCGCCTCCGGTAAGTTGCGCGTGATCGGCTCGACGACGTACGCCGAGTACAAGCAGGCATTCGAGCGCGATCGTGCGCTCGCGCGACGCTTCCAGAAGATCGAGATCGGCGAGCCGACCGTCGAGGAGACGATTCAGATCCTCGAGGGATTGAAGGGTTATTACGAAGAACATCACGGCGTGAAATTCACGCCCGAGGCGCTGAAGCTCGCGGCGGAGTTGTCGGCGAAATACATCCACGATCGGCATCTGCCGGACAAAGCGATCGATGTGCTGGATGAAGCAGGTGCGCGGGCGCGCATGCTGCGCGACGGCGCGCAGGGCCAGGAGGTTTCCTCGGCAACCACGTCGCCTGATGTTCCCTCGGCCCCGGACATCATCGATGTCCACGACGTCGAGACCGTCGTCTCGCGCATCGCGAAGATTCCACCGCGCACGGTCGCGGTTTCGGAGAAGGATCGTCTGCGCGGCCTCGACGCCGATTTGAAGCGCGTGATTTACGGACAAGATCACGCGATTCAGCAACTCGTGAATGCCATCAAGCTCTCCCGCTCCGGCCTCGGCAATCCCGAAAAGCCGATCGGATCGTTTCTCTTCAGCGGACCAACGGGCGTCGGCAAAACCGAGCTCGCGAAGCAGCTCGCGCAATCACTCGGCGTCGAGTTCATTCGCTTCGACATGTCCGAATATATGGAACCCCATACAGTTTCGCGTTTGATCGGCGCGCCTCCCGGATACGTCGGCTTCGATCAGGGCGGCCTGCTCACCGACGCGATCATGCGCACGCCGTACGCGGTGCTCGTGCTCGACGAGATCGAGAAGGCGCATCCGAATCTCTTCTCGATCCTGCTGCAGGTCATGGATCACGCGACGCTCACCGACAACAACGGTAAGAAGGCCGACTTCCGCAACGTGATTCTGATCATGACCACGAACGCGGGCGGCCGCGAGATGACGGACAGCTCGCCGGGCTTCATGCAGAACGCGCAGAGCGGTCACGGCCGCGGCGCGATCGAGCGCACGTTCGCACCGGAGTTCCGCAATCGTCTCGATGCGTGGATCGCGTTCGAACCGCTGTCGTTCGAGACGATGCAGCAGGTCGTCGACAAATTCATCGGCGAGCTGCGCGCGCAACTCACCGCGAAGAACGTGACGATCGAGTTGACGGACGCAGGACGCGCGTGGCTCGCGAAGCACGGTTACGATCGCGCGTTCGGCGCACGGCCGATGTCGCGTCTCATCACGGCGAAGATCAAAGAGCCGCTCGTCGATGCGATTCTGTTCGGAACGCTGGCTGATGGCGGAAACGTGATCGTCGATGCGGATGGCGATGAGTTGAAGTTGCGATATTAGTTTCAGGTCCCTCGACTACGCGCTTCGCGCTCCGCTCGGGATGACATGAAGCGCGTGCCTGATCGTGATGACACGAGAGCGCGTACCTGGTCGCGATGACACGAAGCGCGTGCCACTGTCATCCCGACCGAGCGAAGCGAGTGGAGGGATCTCTCAATCAACCATGTCCATCTTTCCCGACCCTCGCTACGCACCGAGCGACGTCGTCGCGATGGGAGAAGATCTCCGCGTCGAGACTCTTCGCGAGGCGTATCGCCGCGGGATTTTTCCGTGGCCGCATTCCGGATTACCGCTGCCGTGGTTCTCGCCGCGACGTCGCGCGGTGTTGTTCTTCGATGAGCTGCACGTTGGCCGTTCGTTGCGCAAACGACAGAGCTCCGCGCGATTCACGTACACGATCGATCGCGATTTCTCTTCGGTGATTCACGCGTGCGCGGAGGCGGAGCGTCCCGATCAGGATGGAACGTGGATCGGGCCGAACATCATCGCGGCGTATTCACGCCTTCATGCTGAAGGCGATGCGCACAGCATCGAGGTGTGGAACGAAGAGCGTCTCGTTGGCGGACTCTATGGCGTCGATGCCGGCGGCACGTTCACCGGTGAGTCGATGTTCCACATCGAGTCCGATGCGTCGAAGCTTGCGTTGTTGTTTCTCATCGAACATCTGCGCGAACGCGGCGCGACGTTCCTCGACTGTCAGGTGCTCACGCCGCACATGCAGGCGCTCGGCGCGCGCGAGATCAAACGCGCGAAGTTTCTCGATCTGCTCGCCGAGGGACAGGCTTCAGGTCGCAGGATTTTCTAACTCGCGGGAACGAACCGTCGCGATGCGAATGCGCGAAACATCACGCGGAACGGACCCGTCAGCGCCCATCGAAATGAAACCGCCATGTGTCCCATCGCATCGCGCACGTAGCCGTTGCGCAGCAACGTCGCGGCGGTTTCGGCGAAACGCATCGATGTGACTTCGCACGCGAGTCGCTGCAACGTCTCGTCAGGATGCTGGCGCGCGAAGACCTCGTACGCTTCGCGCGCAACCGCATTCGCGAGATCGGGTCGCGACGCTGGCACATGCCTGCGCCACGTCGCTGCAACCGCGCGCGCTTCTTCATCGGTGAGCTCGCGCCCGAGGTAATTCGTGAGCATGCGGCGCGTGATGTTCCATGACTCGCGCACCTGCAATGAGTTTTCGCGGACGGTGATACGCTCTTCGTGAATGCGATAACGCATGCCCGCCTGCGGCAGTACCACGAAACGGCCGAGGCGAATCATGCGTGTCCAGAGCTCGTAATCGAGCGACGCGCGCAAGGCTTCGTTGTACGCGCCTGCCGTGACGATCGCATCGCGGCGATACATCACCTGCGTGTGTCCGCCGATCACATTGCTGAAGTGCAGCAGATACTCGAGCAGCTCCGGCGGGTAATCGCGACGCGTGGTCTGCAGAATCTTTCCGTTGTGATCGGCGACGTGGTAGTTCATCGAAACGAGCACCACGTCCGGCCGCGCATCGAGCACGTCCACCTCGGCACTCAATCGTCCGGGCTCCGAGATGTCATCGCCATCCTGCCGCGCGATGTACTCGCCGCGCGAGGCCGCCAGACATTTGTTGAGCGATGCGGAGATGCCGATGTTCTTTTCGTTGCGCAACAACACGATACGCGCATCGCGCCTCGCCCACTCCTCCGCGATCTGCCACGTCCCGTCGGTCGAGCCATCATCGAGCACGATCAACTCGAAGTCGCGATAGTCCTGCGTGACGATGCTGGTGATCGCCTCATGCAGGTAACGTTCGCCGTTCAATACGGGCAGCAGGACTGAGATGCGGGGATGTGGCACGACGGACTCGGGCGTGAGTATAGCGATGTATTCTCGACGCCATGCCACAGTTCAGCGTCGATCTCCACGTCCTTCGCGACGCGCTGCAGAGCCGTTCTCTCTCGCAGGCGGGCGATTCGCTGCTGCGCACAAAAGTCACGGCGTCGTCGACGATCGGTGACATCGAGATCGCGCCATCGACGGACTTCGCGGTGCGCGTGTTCAATCGCCCCGAGGATCGGGATGACGATGGCGTGTTCGCGAGTGGGACCACGCCGCACATCGCGTTCGATCTGCAATCCGCGTGGATCAAATACAAACTGAGCGTTGGCGCCGACGCATCGATGAACGTCTCGATCGCAAACGCGAAAGCCGGCGCGGAGATCGCCCTCGCCGACTATCGCATTCATCGCGCGACCGACGACGCATTCGCGGCGATGACCGACGATCTCGACTCACCGCGATCGCTGCTCTCGTTCGAGGATGTGAAGAAACTCGCGCCAGGCGAAGCGTTGTCGATGGAAGTCGGCGGCTCGGTTCGCGCCTCGGTCACCCACGGCTGGTCCGACATCCTCGGCAGCAAGTTGCCGGAGCTACTCGAAGAATTGCCGGAGCGATTGCCGATCGCGATCAAACTCAAATCAGGACTCAGCGCCACCGCCGCGCTGCGCGTGTCCGATCAATTCTCGATCGTCATCTCGCGCACCATCGACGGCCAGTTTCGCATCGCGGTGAAGAAGGCGAAGTCCAATGATCACACCTTCGGCATCGAGCTCGAAGCGGGACTCGACGTCAGCGCGGTGAAGGAGATCGAAGACGCGCTCGCACCCGCGTTCGATGCCCTGATCGAAAAAGCGAACGATCGCGATGCGGTGCTCGCTTCGATCGATACGATCAAAGACAAACTGCACGACAAGCTCACCGCGATGTTTCGCTGGAAAGCGATGACTGGCTTCGCGTACGAGTACGCGCGCATCGACGAGCACACCGCGATCGCGGACTACATCCTGCTCGATGATGCAAAGCTCGCGGGCGATTACGAGCGTGCGATGCGCGGTGACTGGGCGGAGATCGCGAACGCATTGCAACACGATGTGAGCTCGCGCGCGCTGGTGCGTTATCTCAACGAGACGACACTCACGCGCCGCTCGTCATCAGGGTTCTCTCTTGGCATCGGCAAGTGGTTGCAGATCTCGGCGAAGGAACAAAGCGCGTTCACGCAATCGACGCGCACGTCGCTCGACGGGTTCAAACTCATCACGTCGAAAGGCACACGCCGTTACGACGAGAAGAGCATTCCGCAAAACGACTTCGAATGGATCGTCGATCTCAAGGCGCAGATGACGGAGTTTCGCGCCGCGCCGACGACGCTCGATTTCGATTACGGCCTGCAATACGCCGCGACGCTCGAGCGCAATGCGATCTCGCACGACGATCTCGCACGCGTGCTCGACTTCGCTGCGATGTGGGACGTGTGCGTTCCGGACACGGCGATCTTCGAAGACGCGATCGGACAGAAAGGTACGCTGCGCGTGCAGGTGTTGTTCGAACGCGATGCGTTGCTCGCGACGCTCGGCGCATTCGGATCGCTCGATCAATGGGCCGAGCCGCTCGCGGCCGCGATGCCGTACATGAGCCCGTTCGAGGAACGACGCACGTTCGAGGCGCGCGCGGAGGTGTACACGGATGCGTGGACACTGTGGCTGCACGGGCAGAAGCCGAAGTGGAGCTCACTGCTGCGACGCTCGATTCGCAGCGGATTGATCCTGCTCGAAGAGCGCGCGCTGCCTGCGTCGTTCGCGTGGACGGTCGGCGATGGTCATCCGCAACTGCGATTACGACTGGCGTCGTTCCTGCGCGGCGCGGCGATGCTGCATTCGTTGATGTCGCTGGCGACGGCACCTGCTGCGATCGGTGATGCGTATGCCGCGCTGTCGCAGTTCTGGTCGCAGCGGTTGTATGTCGCCGCGTCAGGCCGATACCTGATGATGCGCGCGCGTGAAGCCGGCGTCACACCGAACGTGAGTTTGCAGGTGGAGTACCGAGATACCACG
>JBQCJC010000012.1:0-8732 GCA_051953135.1 Thermoanaerobaculia bacterium
AAAGAAATCCCGACCCTGGAAGAGCGGCTTCGTTCGCGATTCGAATGGGGACTCACCGCTGATATTCAGCCGCCGGATCTCGAGACCAAAGTCGCGATCATCCGCAAGAAGGCGGAAGACAAGGGTCTGATGATCCCGCAGGAAGTCGCGCTGTTCATCGCCGAGCGTGTGCGCTCCAACGTGCGCGAACTCGAAGGGCATCTCAACAAGATCGCGGTCTTCGCATCACTCGCGGGCAAGCACGTGAACATCGAGCTCGCGAAAGAAGCGTTGAAAGATGTTCTTTCGAAAGAAGACAAGCCGATCACGCCAGCTGAGATCCTGCGCGTCGTTGCCGCGCATTACGGGATGAAAGTCACGGATCTCAAGGCGAAAAGCAACGCGAAGACGATCGCGTTTCCTCGTCAGGTCGCGATGTATCTGTGCAAGGAACTGACGGATCTCTCCTATCCCGAGATCGGAAAACTCTTCGCCGACAAGCATCACTCGACCGTCATGTACTCGGTGCAGCAGATCAAAAAGATGATGGACGCGGACTCGCAGTTCGCGCGCACGGTCGAAGGACTGGCGAAACAGTTCCGCTGATGCTGATTCCACAGACCCTGCGGAAAGCATCGCTGAAATCGTGTGGATCGATTTCGTCCGTTTGCGGAGAACGCCGGAACCTGCGGAAAACGGCCGAATTCTCCTCTGTTTTTCCGCGTACCGATGCACAGTTCGAAATGATGAAGACTGCTATACTTTCGAACACTTTGCGTCGAATCCCGACGTTATCCGCACCACCTACTACTATCACTACAAGAGAATAAGAATTGGTTTGAAGGAAGAGACCACATGGAGCTGACCGTAGGAAAAGCGGATCTGCAGAAGGAACTCCAGCTGTGCCAGGGCGTCGTCGAAAAGCGTTCGACGATTCCAATCCTGTCGAACGTCCTGCTTCGCGCAGCTGACGGTCGTCTGCAGATCGCTGCCACGGACCTCGACGTCACGATCCTCAGTTCCTGCGCGGCGCGCATCACCACCGCCGGCGGCGTGACAATCGAAGCAAAACGCCTCTTCGACGTCGTCCGCTCGATGCCGGACGAAGACGTGCACATCACGCTTCAGGAAAACAACTCGGTGCAGATCGAATCGGGCACCGCGAAGTTCCGTCTTCTCGGATTGCCAGCCGAGGATTACCCGACACTGCCAACCGTCAATGCGACCGAAGGCTTCAACATCCCACTCGATGAGTTGAAGACCATGGTCGGCAAAGTCAAATTCGCGATCACCCACGAGGAGACGCGCTTCCAGCTCAATGGCGCGCTGCTCAAAGTGCAGCCGAACAAACTTGAGATGGTCGCGACCGATGGTCATCGCATGGCGCTGATCAACTTCCCGTCTGCGATCACCGGCAAAGGCAAGAAGGGATCGGATCTCACGATCCTGATTCCGCGCAAAGCTCTCGACGAAATTTCGCGTCTCGAAAGCGCGGGCGAAGAAGGCAACGTGCGTTTCGGCGTTTCCGACAATCAGCTGTTCTTCGAAGCGGGCGATCGCCGTTTGCTCGCGCGCATGATCGACGTCAACTTCCCGAACTACATGGAAGTCATTTCGCGCGACAACGATCGCCGCGTAATGGTCGATCGCGAGCGTTTGCTGTCGACGATCAAGCGCGTCTCGCTCGTTGCGAATGAGCGCACGCGTGCAGTGCGATTCGATTTCGCGCCCGGTAAGCTCACAGTTTCGTCGACGAATCCGGAACTCGGTGATGCACGCGAAACGGTTCCTATCGACTACGCCGGTCAGCCGTTCTTCGTCGGACTGAACGCCGCGTACGTGATGGACTTCCTCAGCGCGACGGACACGCCGAGTGTCTCGCTCGATCTGAAGGACGAGAACAGCCAGTGCATCGGGCGTCCGGCAACGGCCGCGGAAGACCTTCCGTACGATTACCTGTACGTGGTCATGCCGATGCGATTGGCGTGATTCTCGAGAAGCTCACGACCGAAAACTTCCGCAACCTCACGGCCGCGGAATCCGAGTTTCATCCGAAGTCGAACATCCTGGTCGGCCGTAACGGCCAGGGAAAAACGAATCTCCTCGAGGCGATCTACTTTCTCGCGACCACGAAGTCGTTTCGCACTTCGCGCGTCGCGAGCCTCTTTCGCTTCGCTTCGCAAAACGTCTTCGTCGCCGGCGCGTTGCATCGCGACGGCATCACGCGCACGCTTTCGGTCGGACTCGAAACCGGCGAATCGAAGCGCCGCGTGCTGATGATCAACGGCGAGAAAGTCACGCTGCCGAATTACCTGAACGCGATGAGCGTCTTCGCGTACTCGTCGGCGCGGCTGGAGATCATTCGCGGCACACCGGAAGAGCGGCGACGATTTCTCGATCGCGGTGTCGCCAGCATTCATCCCGCCTACCTCGAACAACTCACCCGATACGCGAGAGTCCTGAAGCAGCGGAACGCGCTCCTCGCCGAGGTGGCTCTGCGCCGCCAAGTACTTGCCAGTCTTGATGCGTGGGACAACGAATTGATGGTCGCGGCGAACGTCGTCCACCGCGCGCGCGCCGCATACGCGGACGATATCTCGAACGTCTTTCGCGAGATCGTCGCCGCACATCGCTATCACGTGCAAAACGTCGAGATGATCTATCGCCCCAGCCGCACGGACGAGCTTGCGAATCATCGTCGCGAGGAGTTGCGCGCGCGCATGTCGCTCGTCGGACCGCAGCGCGACATCATCGAGTTTCTCGTCGATGGACGTCCCGCGGCGGAAGTGCTGAGCGGTGGCGAGCAGAAGATGATCGTGCTGTTTCTCAAGTTCGCGAAGCTCGAGCTTTTCCGCCGCCGCTACGACGACGCGCCGCTCTTTCTGCTAGACGATGTCGACGCCGAGCTCGACCTCGAGATCCTCCAGCAGCTGCTGTCGAATCTGCCGGTTTCGACCCAGGTCTTCGCCACCAGCGCCAAAGAGACGTTTCTCGCTGCGCTTCAGGCCGGTCCGCACCGCCGTCTAAGTCTTGAAAACGGGCGAGTTACTGGCGTCCGCGATTTCGCTTAATCGCGCAATTGTTCGGCTACAAGTTCACGTTCTTCATCGCGGCAAAAACTCCCTCCCCGCAGCGCCGCGGGACTAGCCGAACAACTCGTTGAAAGCGAATCGATGGCAGAAAACTACACAGCAGAAGACATCAAAGTCCTGAAGGGACTGGATGCGGTGCGCAAGCGCCCGGGCATGTACATCGGCGATACCGATGACATCTCCGGCCTGCACCACATGGTCTACGAGGTGGTGGACAACGCCATCGACGAGGCGCTGGCCGGCTACGCGAATCGCGTGCTGGTCACGATTCACATCGACAACTCCGTGACCGTCGACGACAACGGACGCGGCATTCCGGTCGACATCCACAAGGAAGAGGGACGCTCGGCGGCCGAGGTCATCATGACCGAGCTGCATGCGGGCGGTAAGTTCGACAACAACTCGTACAAAGTCTCCGGCGGTCTGCACGGCGTCGGCGTTTCGGTCGTCAACTTCCTCTCCGAATGGCTCACGCTCGAGATTCATCGCGACGGCTATGTTTATCGCCAGCGCTACGAACGCGGCGTTCCCGTCGAACCGCTGCAGAAGGGCGAAGCGACGACACAGCTCGGCACGCGCGTCACGTTCAAAGCCGACGCGGAGATCTTCTCGATCACCGAGATGAACTTCGACACGCTCTCGCAGCGACTGCGCGAGCTCGCGTTCCTCAACTCCGGGATCCAGATCGAGATTCGCGACGAGCGCAGCGAGAAGCACCACGAGTTCTGCTACCAGGGTGGCATCGTCTCGTTCGTCAAAGACCTCAACAAAAACAAGACGCCGCTGCACGACGAGCCGATCTTCATTCGCGATGAACGCGATGGTGAGCAGGTGGAAGTCGCGCTGCAGTGGAACGACGGCTACAGCGAAAACATCTACACGTTCACGAACACGATCAAGAACGCCGACGGCGGCACGCACCTGCAGGGCTTCAAAGGTGCGTTGACGCGAACGGTCAACAAGTACCTCGTCGATTCGGGAGTGCTCGAAAAGCTCAAGATCTCGATCGAAGGCGAAGACATTCGCGAAGGTCTCACCGCGATCATCTCGATCAAAATCCGCGACCCGAAATTCTCGTCGCAGACGAAGGACAAGCTCGTCTCGTCGCACGTGAAGACGTGGGTCGAGCAGGTCGTCAACGAGAAGCTCGCCGAATACTTCGAAGAAAATCCGCGCGACACGCGGCGCATCACCGAAAAAATTATCGACGCTGCGCGTGGCCGTGAAGCGGCGCGCAAAGCGCGCGAGCTCACGCGTCGTAAAGGCGCGCTCGACTCCGCATCACTCCCCGGAAAACTCGCCGACTGCTCCGAGCGTGATCCGCGCTTTTGCGAGATCTACTTCGTCGAAGGCGATTCCGCCGGCGGTTCCGCAAAGCAGGGACGCGATCGTCGTTACCAGGCGATCCTTCCGCTGAAAGGCAAAATTCTCAACGTCGAGAAAGCGCGTCTCGACAAGATGCTGTCCTCCGAGGAAATCCGCCTGATGATCACGGCCCTTGGCACTGGTATCGGCGCGGACGACTTCGATCTCGCCAAGCTCCGCTACCACAAGATCATCATCATGACGGACGCAGACGTCGACGGATCGCACATCCGTACGCTGATCCTCACGTTCTTCTACCGTCACATGAAAGAGATCATCGATCGCGGTCATCTCTACATTGCTCAGCCGCCGCTGTTCAAAGTGACGCAGGGCAAGAAAGACACGTATCTCAAAGATGAAAGCGAAAAATCGCGTTTCCTCATGAGCCGTGTTGCAGAGAACATCGAAGTCACGCCGGAAGGCGGACTGGCCGTGCGCGGCGAAGCGCTGATCAACATGCTGCAGCGCATGGAAGACTTCCGCAATCACGCGCGCAAAGTCGCGATGCGCGGTGTGCCGCGCGAAGCGTTGGAAATCCTCGCGCGTGAACATTTCGTCGATAAGACGGCTCTTACGGATAACACGAAAACGCAAGCCGTGATTGACGCGCTCACGAAAGCGAATTTCGTCGACGTGAAAGTCAATCACGACGAGATCCCGGAACTGATCACAATGACGTTCCGCGCTGCGAACAATGGCAGTGGTAAGACGTACGTCATCAATGCCGATTTATTCGGTCACTATGAATTTCGACAGATGCTCAAGTCTTACGAGCAATTGTCGAATTTCGGATTACCGCCTTACACCGTCACGCACAATGACGAGACGACGGTCTATACGTCGATCGATGATTTGCTCGATCAGATCTACAAGCTCGCCGAAAAAGGACTGACGATTCAGCGCTACAAAGGCCTCGGCGAAATGAACCCGGATCAATTGTGGGAAACCACAATGAATCCCGAGACCCGTCGCCTGTTGCAGGTAACGATTCACGATGCCGTCGTCGCCGACGAGATCTTCACGATTCTCATGGGCGACCAGGTCGAGCCGCGGCGCGTGTTCATTCAGGACAACGCGCTCGAAGTGAAGAATCTCGACATTTAGAAAAAGACTGAATGGCAGATACACCCGAATACTCGAATTTCAACGAGCAGCGGTTTCCGGTCAACATCGAAGATGAGATGCGCAAGTCGTATCTCGATTATGCGATGTCGGTCATCATCGGCCGCGCGCTGCCCGACGTTCGCGACGGCCTTAAGCCCGTCCATCGCCGCATCCTTTACGGCATGTACGAACAGGGCAACACCGCGGGCAAGGCGTACAAGAAATCAGCTCGTATCGTCGGCGACGTCATGGGTAAGTTTCACCCGCACGGCGATTCCGCGATCTACGACACCGTCGTTCGTATGGCGCAGGATTTTTCGATGCGCTATCGCCTTGTCGATGGTCAGGGCAACTTCGGTTCACTGGACGGCGATAACCCCGCCGCAATGCGATATACCGAAGTCCGCCTGACGCGTCTCGCAGAAGAGTTGATGCGGGACGATATCGACAAAGAAACGATCGATTGGGTTCCCAACTACGACGGCTCATTGAGCGAACCGTCTGTCCTGCCGGCGAAGTTCCCGAATCTTCTCGTCAATGGATCGAGCGGCATTGCGGTCGGTATGGCGACCAACATTCCGCCGCACAATCTTTCCGAAGTCATCGATGCCTGTCTCAAGGTCATCGAGAATCCCGCCATCACCGTCAAAGAATTGATGGAAGTGCTGCCGGGACCGGATTTCCCGACCGCCGGCTACATCCACGGACTCGAAGGAATTCGTCAGGCGTATTCGACCGGCCGCGGCATCATTCAGGTGCGCGCGAAAGCCAGCTTCGAAACGATGAAGAAGAGCGACCGCCAGCAGATCGTCGTGACGGAGATTCCGTACATGACGAACAAGGCGCGACTGCTCGAAAAGATCCGCGACCTCGTGCTCGAAAAGCGCATTGAAGGTATTTCGGATCTGCGCGACGAATCGGATCGCGAAGGCATTCGCATCGTCATTGAACTGAAGCGCGACGCGATCGCCGAAATCGTTCTCAATCATCTGTATCGAAACACGCAGATGCAGACGACGTTCGGCATCATCTTCCTGGCGATCGTCAACAACAAACCGGAGGTCATGGACCTCCCGACGATCCTTCGCCACTTCATCGAGCATCGCAAAGAGATCGTCGTGCGCCGCACGCGCTTCGAATTGCGCAAAGCCGAAGAGCGCGCACACGTCCTCGAAGGACTCGTTCGCGCGCTCGACGTTCTTGATGAATTGATCGCGCTCATTCGCGCGAGCCGCACCGGACAGGAAGCGAAGGACGGACTCATCTCGCGCTGGCAGTTCAGTGAGATTCAAGCACAGGCGATTCTCGACATGCGCCTGCAGCGACTCACGGGACTCGAGCGCGAGAAGCTCGTGCAGGAGTACAAGGAAGTGCTCGCGCTGATCGAGCGCCTGCGCGCGATTCTCGCGAGCGAGAAGCTCGTGCTCGACATCATTTCGGAAGAGCTGCGCGGCATCAAGGAAGCGTACGGCGACGCGCGTCGCACCGAGATCATTCCGGAAGAGAACGAAATCTCGATCGAAGATCTCGTCGCCGATGAAGACATGGTCATCACCGTGTCGCGCGGCGGCTACATCAAACGCTCGCCGTTGTCGCTCTATCGCGCGCAACGCCGCGGCGGCAAAGGCCGCATCGGCATGCAGACGAAAGAAGAAGACATCGTCGAGCATCTCTTCGTCGCATCGACACACGCGTACGTGCTCGTGTTCACGGATCGCGGCCGCATGTACTGGCTGAAAGCGCACGCGATTCCGGAAGTCGCATCGAACGCGCGCGGCAAAGCGATCGTGAATCTTCTGCCGCTCGAGCAGAACGAAAACGTGCGCGCGCTGCTCACGACTCGCGATTTCAGCGAAGGCAAATACATCGTGATGGCGACGCGCGCGGGCAAGATCAAGAAGACCGAGCTCGCGGCGTTCTCTAATGTCCGCGCGGCCGGCATCATCGCGATCGACATTGGCGAAGGCGACGATCTCTACGCCGCGCGTCTCTCGAGCGGCCACGATGAAATCTTCGTCGGCACACACGAGGGCACGGCCATTCGCTTCCCCGAAGCGCACGTGCGTCCGATGGGTCGCGGTGCCGCGGGCGTGAAAGCGATCTCGCTGCGCGGCGACGACTACGTTGTCGAGATGGACGTGCTGCCGGGATCGTCGGCGGAGTCACTGCCGATTCCGGAAGGCGAAGAAACGAGCGAAGTCAGCGAAGAGATGATCGCCGAGGAGCCGGTGGCCGAAGAGCCGGCGGTTGAAGAGACCGAAGAGTCGGAAGACGATTCGACACTCGCTGCCGACGATCGCGGCTTCATTCTCACGATCACCGAGAAAGGCTTCGGCAAGCGCACGCCGGTCACCTCGTACCGGTTGCAGCGCCGCGGCGGACTCGGACTCTCCAATCTCAAAGTCACGGACAAGAACGGCAAGGTTGCGAGCATCGCGCACGTCGGAGTGGACGAGCAGATTCTTCTCATCACCGAACAGGGGATGATGATCCGCACGGACGTGGAGAGCATTCGCATCGCTGGCCGCAAGACACAGGGCGTTCGTGTGATCAACATCGCCGATGACGACACGGTTGTCGCGGCGGTGAAGCTCCTCGAGCGCGAACAGCCGGAGGACAACGGTGGCGGTGACGAAGACGGCAGTGAAGGCGGCGAAGGAATCGACGAAACGTCGCCCGAACAGGACTCCTCGTCCGACGACGAAGCGGTCCACTGACGCTAAAATCGTCGAAGTCATGAGCCGTCCCTCCCGGGACCGCCTGAATGAGCTGGCGCGCGAGATCGTCGACGCGGTCTCGCGCACGCGCGCGGTCATTCTGCTCAAGGATCGCGAGACCGTGCGTCAGGCCGTAACGCAGGCACTCGCCGACGAGCTCACTCGTCAGGAAGCGCGCGAGGAAACATCGCGCAAACGCATCGCCGCGATGAAAAACGCGCCGAAACCGCACACGGCAGAGTGGGAAGCGCTGTTCCGCAAATTCGTCGACGAAGAGTATTTGCGCGAAGGGCTCGATTCGTAGCGAGCACTCGTTCGCTCAGTGCGGTTCGTGCTGCAGCGCCGCGTCCGGCGCTTCATCGTCCGCGCGCTGATTCATCGTCACGTCCTCATCCGCGATCATCCGCCGCAGACGCTGCGCTTTCATCCGCTCGAAGATGCCACCGGCATGTCCCGCCGGGATCCAGCTGTTGCC
>JBQCJC010000013.1:0-2617 GCA_051953135.1 Thermoanaerobaculia bacterium
AACCAGGGTTTTATTCACTGGGGGGCCACCCCGCCGGCTTTTTGTTTGTTTTTGTGGGGGCGGGGGGCTGCGCCCCCGCCGCTCCACTGTTAGACTACGGCCGTACTTATGAATCCCGGCGACAGTCTCGACGGCCGTTACACCATTCAGGAACGACTCGGCGCGGGCGGCATGGGCGAGGTCTACAAGGCCACGCACACGATGCTCGGCTCGACGCGCGTCATCAAAATCGTTCGACCGCAGATCGCCGGCAATCAGGACGCGCAAGATCGCTTCATCCGCGAAGCGCGCGTCTCGACGAAAATTCATCATCCGAACGTCGCCACGCTGCACGATTTCGCCTCGCTCCCCGACGGCTCGCACTACATGGTCTGGGAGTACATCGACGGCGAGAATCTCGCGCAGCGTTTGCGCGCGCGCGGCACGCTGCCACCGCGTCAGGCACTGCGCATCACCATTCAGGCATTGAAAGGTCTCGACGCGATTCATCGCGCGGGCATCGTGCATCGCGACATCAGTCCCGAGAATCTGATGATCACGCACGACGACGAGACCGTGAAGATCATCGACCTCGGCGTCGCGAAAATCGAAGACACCGAAGTCGCGCAAACGCGCACCGGCATCTTCGTCGGCAAGCTGCGTTACGCCGCACCGGAACAACTAGGCTTTCTTCCAGAGAACGAACGCATCGACGGCCGCGCCGATCTCTACGCGCTGGCGATGGTGCTCGTCGAATTGCTCACCGGCCGTCCGCCGTACGAAGCGAAATCGCCGCACGAGTACTTCATCCTCCACGCGCGCGAAGTGCAGACGATGACCGTCGAGTTGCCGCGCCACCTGCCTGGCAGCGCGGCACTGCAATCGGTGCTCGACAAGGCACTGTCGCGCGATCGCAATCAGCGGTACGCCACCGCCCGTGACTTCGCGACCGCGCTCGAAGAGATCGAGCGCACGTTGCCCGAACAGCGTGATCTGCCAACGGTCGCGACGCCGCTCGATGGCGATGAGACGATGCGCGTGCGTCCGACGAATGCCGACACGTTGCATCGCTCGACGGTGCGTACGAATGCGCCGGCGGAATCGAACGACGTGACGGTGCAGACTCCGATGCCCGCGCCGATCGCAGCATCCGCGGCGCCATCGCCACAAGCATCGATTCCGACGCTCGCCACCGACGTACCGATGCAGTTGCCTCCCCCGCCACCACAACCGCTCATGAGCGCGCCGCCACCGCCGCCGATGAGCGCAGTGCCAGCACCCGTGAAGCGCAGCAGCAGCGCGCCCGCGATCATCGCGATCCTCATCGCCGTGTTCCTGTTCCTCGGCGTCGCCGCCGCGGGCGTGTACTACGCGTGGCCGAAGATTGCAGGACTCATGAGCGGCGGTCCGAAGACCGATACGACCGCTACGACATCAACGGCGATCGCAACGAATACCGCGACCACGACAACGGCTCCGCCGCAAACCGCCTCGTCCGTCGTCGACGTCACGGAATCGCCGGTGCTGATCAACGAGACCACAGCAACCACCGCGACGACATCGACTGCGCCGGTGCTCACGCACACGATCGCACCGGTGAAGCCGCGTCGCACGGAAACGGCGCCGGTCGATCTCGCGAACAACAACACGAGCACGAGCGAAGACGCGAACGTCGACGAGGTCGAACCAAGTCGCATCGATCGCACGTGGCGTCCCGGCCGCGGACGTCGCAGCGCGAACTGGCGTCTCGAGCTTGCGGGCACGAACACGGTTTCGATCCGCGCAGGCGGCGATTCCGACGAGCTCGCACGCGCACTGAAGCGCAACTTTCCGCGCGTTCGCTTCTCGCCTCTCGCCGACGTCGTAATCAAGTACGACCAGCGCTCGAGCAGCGGCTCGGTGTCGAAAGACGGCCGCGTGTTGTATGCGAGCGAGGCGTCGACGCCCGAAGAATTCGCGCAAGAGCTCGCCGATATTTTCAACGGGCAGTGAGCGCCCACACGCGCCGTCACACCGGCTCGTGTTTCACATCACACGCGCACCTGTCGCCGCGCACACGGTGATGGTCAACACGTCACTACCCTCCGTTCCGTCGCAGACAAACTCGCGTGACCTCTGCGATCTGTCATAGACAACGGAGGTGCTCTTTGGACGTCGTTTGGCTCGCTCGCGTGCAATTCGCGATGACGATCATGTTTCACTTCCTCTTCCCGCCGATCACGATGGGACTCGCGCTGCTCATCACCGCGATCGAAACCGCGCGATGGCGAACCGGCAAAGATCTCTATCGCCGCATGTCGGATTTCTGGCTGAAAATCTTCGCCGTCAACTTCGTCGTCGGCGTCGCATCCGGCATCGTGATGGAGTTTCAGTTCGGCACGAACTGGGCGTCGTACTCGCGCTTCGTCGGCGACATCTTCGGCGCACCGCTCGCCGCAGAAGGCGTGATCGCGTTCTTCCTTGAATCCGGATTTCTCGGACTGCTCCTCTTCGGCCGCAACAAGATCTCGTCGTTCGTACGCTGGCTCGCCGCGACGATGGTGTGGCTCGGCTCCACGCTCTCCGCATTCTGGATCATCGTCGCGAACTCATGGATGCAAACGCCCGCGGGCTATCGCGTCGCCAACGGACGCGCGGA
>JBQCJC010000014.1:0-4878 GCA_051953135.1 Thermoanaerobaculia bacterium
CTTGGGGTGTGTTTGGGGGGTTGTTGTGTGGGCCCCCCCCCCCCACCTTTTTTTGGGGGGGCGGGGGGCGGCGCCCGGGGGGGTTGTTTACCCGGGGGGGGGCGACTCACCCGCCCCCCGCACCACGTCTCCGTCGCGCGAGCGCGAGCTGTGTTTCGAGAAATTCTTTGAACGCGATGCCCTGCGTCTTCAGCTCCTGCGGCACGAGCGAGCTGGTCGTCAAACCGGGAAGCGTGTTCGTCTCGAGAAAGTACACGCCGTCCGCGCCGGCCATGAGGTCGCTGCGTGAATAGCCTTCGCAGCCAAGCGCGATGTGCGCGGTGAGCGCGACTTCCTGCGCTTCCTGCGCGAGCGAATCCGGAATGTTCGCGGGACAGATTTCGCGCGTGCCCGCGCCGAGGTATTTGCCGGCGTAGTCGAAGGTGCGCGTGGGATCGACTTCGATCTCGATCACCGGCAACGCGAACGGTCCGAGGCCGTTGTCGATCACGCCGCACGTGAGCTCGCGGCCCGCGATGAACTGCTCGACGATGTACGGAATGCCGCGCGCGACGATCTGCTGCACGACGTCTTCACGATCGTCATCGCGATTCAGGAAAAACAATCCGCGACTCGATCCTGCCGCGAGCGGTTTGAGCACGATGCGCTCGTGACGCTCGAGCAGGTCGTCGATCGTGTCGCGCACTTCATGCGCGTAACGCGCGACTCGCGACTCGGCGATGCGCACGCGTCCGCGCACGAGGTCTTTCGCCCGGTTTTTATCGAACGCCGCCGCACTCGCCTCGGCACCCGATCCGGTGAACGCAATGCCGCGATCTTCGAGCAATCGCTGCACGGTCCCGTCTTCTCCCGTGCCGCCATGCAGTGCGAGGAAGAAGACGGGATCGTCGACCGGCAACGTGTCGAGCGCTTGTTCGAGATTCGGAAAGACCGCGGGACGCGCGGGCTCGTAGTCGACTTCGAACGGACGCTGATGCGCCAGCAGATCGCTTGCCGCGACGTCGTGTACCGCACCACTCGGCGCCCAGAACCACGCGAGTGCATCGCCGAGCGTGCGCAATACGTTCTGCGCGGACGCGACAGAAACGTGACGCTCATCGGAGGACCCGCCGAAAAGAACGATCGTGGTCATTGCGCGCCGTGAAGTTGCAAGCGTGTTGCCTTCAGTACTTCTGTCCGCACTCGGGACAGAACTTCGGGCTTCCTTCCGCTTCGTGTCCGCATTCGGCGCACGCTTTCTTTGCGTTGAGCGGAGCGCCGCAGTCGTGGCAGAACTTGCCGCCCTGCGTCTTCGCGCCGCATTCGCCGCACACCGCGCCGCTGACCTGGCGGACGTCGCGTTGTTTGGTCCAGTCGACGGTGCGCGCTCTTTCGTGAATCTGTTCGCGCGCCGCCTCGGCCTGCGCCGCGGCCATCTCTTCATCGAGATCGGGCGCGCACGTTTCGCAGAGTCCTGCTTTCTTGTTCCAGCAGATCGGCTCGCAGACCCAGTTGCCGCAGCGCGTGCACTGTTTGAATGTCGGAGAGATTTCGTTGACCGCGTCTTTCAACGCGGAGTCGTGCGCGGGACCGCCGACGGCGCGCTGCACTTCGTACGCGCTGTCCGCAACGCGGCCGAACACGCCGCCGAGAAGTCCGCCGGCAACGCGCGCGGCCGAGCCGAGCATGCCGATCTTCGAAGTCTGGAAGCTCGACATGTAGCCGTTGTGGCACTTCTCGCAATAGAACTTGAACTGATAACCGCGGTCAGTGGAGAGGTCTTCGTAATTACCGGTGAACGGGATCGAGGGCATGCGCGGAATTATCATCGCCCGCGCATGACGAGGCAATGGAGAGAGTGGGTGTCGGTAGTCGGTAGTCGGTTGTCGGGAGACCCCCGCACCTCCACGACGGATGTTGTTCCGTTTTCCCGACTACCGATTCCCGACTACCGACGACTGCTCGGTCATCTCAGCGCGCTCGCCATCTTCATCGCCCTCTCCATCGCCAACACCTGGCCGCTCGCCGCGAATCTTTCCCGAGCCGTCAGCGATCCCGGCGATCCGCTCATCAACGCGTGGATTCTCGACTGGGACTGGTACGCGACGCTCCATCAGCCTCTGTCGTTGTTCCACGCAAATGTTTTCTATCCCGCGAAGTACGCGCTCGCGTTCAGTGAGAATTTGTACGGCCTCGCGATGCTCACGTTTCCGCTGCGCGCGATCGGAATCGCGCCGCTGACGACGTACAACCTCGCGATGCTCGCGGGATTCGCGTTCTGCGGATTCGCAGCGTATCTGTTGTGTTTTCGATTGACGCGCTCGTTCGCGGCGGGGCTGGCGGGTGGCGTGTTCTACGCGTTCGTGCCGTTTCGTTTCGTGCATCTCGCGCATCTGCAGCACGTGTGGGGCGGATGGCTGCCGATGCTGCTCTTCGCGTTGCTGCTCTACGCCGAAACACCGACGCGCAAACGCGCGATGTTTTTCGCGGCGGTGTTCGTGATGAACGGACTCACGAACATTCACTATCTCTTCTTCGGAGCGCTCGCCGCGGCGATCACGGCGCTGTTGTTGAGTCCGCGCGAGTCGTGGCGCGAATTGTTGATCGCGACGTTCGTGGCAATCGCGATCCTCGCGCCGTTTCTTTATCCGTACGCGGCGGCTTCGTCGATGTACGGAATGCAGCGCAGCATCGATGACGTCGCGCGATTCAGCGCGTCGCTGCGTGACTGGCTGCCGCACGATCGCGAGCCGGAACTGCGTCTCTATCCCGGTGCGTTCGCGCTCATCGTCGCGGCGATCGGTTTCTTCGCGCGCAAGGCGTACGCGCGCTGGCTGGCGTTGCTGTGGATCGTGATCGGCTTCGTCGGTTCGTTAGGTCTGCACACGCAATTTCATGCGTTTCTCTACGGCGCGGTGCCGGGCTTTCGCGCGATTCGCGTTCCCGCGCGATGGGCGGTGATCGCGTACGTCGGTCTCGCGATTCTCATCGCGCTGGCGACGGCGATGCTCGCGAAGCGCAATCGCATCGCGGCGTTCATCGTGCCGATCGCGTTCGTCGTCGCGTTATGGCACGCGCCGATTCGCTGGTTCCTCATCGATCCGCAACCGGCACCGGTGTACACGTGGCTTGCGAAGCAATCGCTGCGCGGCGGTGTGATCGAGCTGCCGATCTCGCAGGAGAGCGATTACGACGTGATGTTCCGCTCGACGACGCATCACAAACCGATCGTGAATGGCGTGTCGGGATTCGCGCCGTCGCAGCGAACGGAGATCGATGCGTTGCAACACAGCGATCCGATTCCGGATGCATTGCTCGATCGCCTCATCGAACAAGACGTCGAGCTCCTCATCCTCCACGCCGATCTCCTCGGCGATCGCGCTCCGCGTTTTCGCGACTGGCTGCGCCGCGAGCTCGATCGCAATCGACTCGCGTACGTCGGCCGCTTCGATACGAAGGTCGATGGCGATTTCGTGTTTCGCATCGCGCCGCGATCTTCATCGACACGAACGCCGGAGCTCGAAGCGTTGCTCGATGGCAAACCGCAATGCGGACGCGCGCTCATGGGCGCACTCGATTTTCCACCGCCCGAGTTCGCGTTTCCTCGGGGCGCGATTTTCTCGGGATGGGTCGTCTCGCACGACGGGATCGGGAGTGTCGATCTCTGGTTCAACAATCGCCGCACGAAGATCACGGCGAAATTGCAGGCGGAGCAGCAGCTCGAGTCGCGCTGCGCGGGCGTGCCGAATGTGACACGCGCGCGTTTCGTGGCCACGCTCTACGAGCGTCCGCCGGAAATCCGTGAGGTCACAGATGTGCAACCGGAGGTCACGGATGCGCACGGGCTCAAGACGGTTTTCGATGATCGATGGATCAGTTGGGTTGATGTAGCATCCGCGCCGCACGCGAAAAAACAGGAGGATTGAATGAGAAAAACACTCATCACCGCAGCACTGCTTCTCGTCGCGACGACCGCGGTTGCGCAGACGCGCACGCCGCGTCCGAGCCCCGGCGCGAAGCTGACGCAGACTGTCGGCGTTACCGACATCACGATCAACTACAGCCGTCCCGGCGTGAAAGGCCGCACGATCTGGGGCGATCTCGTGCCGTACGACAAGGTGTGGCGCACGGGTGCGAACGAGGCCACGACGATCTCGTTCAGCGACGATGTTTGGATCAACGGGCAGAAGCTGACGAAGGGCATGTACAGCCTGCACACGATTCCGACGAAGGGCGACTGGACGATCATCTTCAACAGCGTCGCTGATCAGTGGGGCAGCTACAGCTACGACGAGTCGAAGGATGCGCTGCGCGTCACGACGACGCCGTCCGCCGCGGACTTCCGCGAGTGGATGATGTTCGAGAGTCCGGAGATGACCACCGACACGGCGAAGGTCGTGTTGCGCTGGGAGAAGATCGCGGTGCCGTTCACGGTCGATACGAAGTCGACCGAGAAGACGATGGCCGGTCTCCGCAACGCGCTGCAGCCGGACTGGCGCGCGCCGTATACCGCGGCGAGTTTCGCGTTCGAGAACAAGGGCGCGGCGACGGACGCGGAGATGATGCAGTGGATCGAGCAGTCGCTGCAGGTGAATCAGAACATCGCGAATTTGTATCTGCGCGCTCGCATCGCGGAGCGCGCCGGGAACAAGGCCGATGCGGTTCGCTACGGCGAGATGGCGATCGCCGCGGCCACGCCGCAGCAGGCGGACTTCGCGAGCGAAGTGCGCAAGAACGTGGATAAGTGGAAGAAGTAACGTGGAACGGCGGGCTCTCAGCCCGCCGTTTCTTTTTAGTGCACGAGCCCGCGGGCGGAGAGCCCGCCGCTCCATTGCACCACGTTCGCCCCCACCACGCCCACCCCACATACCACCACCGTCCACCACACCCACGCCAAGT
>JBQCJC010000015.1:0-8094 GCA_051953135.1 Thermoanaerobaculia bacterium
CCCCCCCCCCACGCCGGCCGCCCCGCCCCCCCCCCCCCCCCCCCCACCACTTTGCCGGATCGCCTCATCCTCATTGCCCATCGCTCGCAACGCCGCGACAATCGCATCGCGCGCGCGTTGCTGCGTCGGATCGATTTCCAACGCGCGCCGATAGGCATCGATCGCGAGCAACGTGTCGCCGCAATCGCGATGCGCGTCGCCAAGGCGAATCCATGCGGCGGTGAGGTTCGGACGTTGTGCGAGTGCGCGCTCGTACATCGCGATCGCTTCCGCAAAACGACCACTCTGCGCGAGAAACACTCCCGCGTTGAACATCGCCTCGGCACGCGACAACGAAGACAGCACGCGAATCGCTTCGCTCGTGTCGCGCGTCAACGCCGCGCGCGCGATTGCACGCCATTCGAGCGCAAGCTCCTGCTTCGCATCTTTCGCGAGCACCAAGTTCGTGATCGCTTCGAGCTCACGCCATCGCCGCTGGCGCAACAACGCGGAGGCGAGATCGAGATACGGCTCGATCTCCTGCGGCTTGCGCTCGGCGATGAGTTGTTCGAGCTTGCGCACTGAGGCCGCGTTCGCACCGTTCGTTGCGCGCACGTAGGCGATCGTCGAGTACAACTCGTCATTTGATTCGATGCGCGTGATCGACGGCTCGCGCTCTTCGCGCATCGCGAGCAACTCCGCGCCGCCGGGATTGCGTCGGATGAAGTGATCGGTCATCACGACATTCACGACATCCTGCGTCCTTCGCTTCTGCATGTGACACGAGGTGCAATCCTCGGTCTCGTGATGCGGCGTCGCATGACACGACATGCACGCCTTGCGGTAGTGCGCCGCGTCGCTGAGTTTGCGATGCGGGTCGTGACACGTGAGACACGTGAGCCGCCCTTCGCTTTCGATGAAGCAGCGGCTTTGCTCCAGTCGATACGGATGATGATTGATCTCGAATCGTTCGCCGCGCGACATCCCCTCTTCCTCGATGTCGATGCGATGCGCGTAGTCGTCGAGCGATTGTCCCGGCCGGAACGATTGCATGTCGCGGCCGAACTTGCGCATCCCGGAGATGATCACCGTCGGCTGCATGTGGCATTCGTAGCAGATGTCGTTGCGCAGTTTTCGCGGGAGTCGAATCGGATTCACGATGCTCTTGCGAATCTCCGCAACATCGCTCTTCGCATTCGCGAGCTCGACGTGTTTCGCGCCGGGACCATGACAGCGCTGACATCCGATGCCTTCGCTGAGCTGCGATGCGAACGTTTGCGATCGCCAGTACGACAGCGGCTCTTCGCTCGCGGCCCCGTACGCGTTGTGGCAGAACATGCACTCGTAGCGCACGCGCCGCAACACGCCTTCGTGATCGGCGCGATCGTAGCCCGGCGCCATGCGCCACTCGCGCGTTTGCGAGTACCACGCGAGCGGCAATTGATAGAGCTCGCCGCCGGGCGTCGCATACAAATACGTTCGCGAGTGATTGCCGCTGCCGAGAATCCAATCGATGCGCTGCTCGAAGACATCGATCGGCGCACCATCGCCTGCGAGTCGATAGCGGCGAAAGAGCAACGCATCGCCGCGACGTCGAATCTCGAAGTATTGCTTCGATTTTTCGTGAAAGAACGGCGGTGCGTCGAAGTTCTCGATGAACACATCCGCGCGCGGCCGATAGAACGAGCGCGCCATGCCGACGTGCTGGTACGTCTTCGCGACGTCCGCATGACAGCTCGCACACGAAGTGTCTTCGGCATAGCCGCTGAGCAGCAGCGCTAAGAGAACCGCGAGCATGCGAACGATCTTACGCGGTCACGAGCTCGCAGAATTTTTTGAGATCGATGTTGCCGCCGGACACGACGGCGACGACCGGACCTTCGTTCTGCTTCAACGCCGCGGCGACACCGAGTGCGCCCGCGCCTTCGGCGATCACGCGCATCTTCGACGCGACGAGTTGCATCGCCGCGCGCGTCTCGTCAAGCGTGACGACGACGGAGCCATCGACCGTGTCTTTCATCCGCTCCCACATGCGCGGAAAGATGCTCTTGCCGCCAGCGCCATCGACGAATGACGCCTGCCATTCGTCGAAGACTTGCGGCGAGTTTGCCGCGAATGATTTCGCACCGGGTGCCGCGGTCTCGGGCTCAGCGCCGAGGACGCGCACGTGCGGCGCAATCGCACGCATCGCGCTGCCGATGCCGGCGATCAAACCACCGCCGCCGATCGCAGAGATGACGGTCTTCACGTTCGGCAGGTCTTCGACGATCTCGAGTGCAACGGTTGCATTGCCGGCGATGAAATCGTGATCGTCGAACGGATGCACGAACGTGCCTTCGACGCCGGGGAACATCCGCTGATCCATCGCGTCCCAGCATTGATCGAACGGTGCTTTGACGAGATGCGCGCCGAGGTCGCGCATGCGCTCGATTTTTGTTTCGGGAGCCTTGTCGATCACGACGACCGTACACGGCACACCCGCTTCGCGCGCCGCGTACGCAACGCCCTGCCCCGCGTTGCCCGCGCTGATTGTCCACACGCCTTTGCTGCGCTCTTCCGGTGAAAGCAGCGCCACGGCATTCGCCGCGCCACGGAGTTTGAACGCGTTGATCGGCTGCAGATTCTCGAGCTTCAGCCAGATCTCCGGCGCGCCATCGATGCCGTGACGCAATCGCACGAGCGGCGTGCGCGTGATGACGCCGTTGATGCGCTCGCGCGCGGCGCGAATGTCGTCGAGTGTGACGGGGCGGATGGGCGGTGCGGCAGGCATCCTGGGATTGTAGTCGGGAGTCTGTAGTCGGTAGTCGGGAGCCCTGCTGGCGGGCATGCGGTCATGAGCGACGCGGTGGATGGACGGCGGCCTCCCGACAACCGACAACCGACTCCCGACAACCATCAGGCATGTTTCGTGGAGCGCAAATCGTCGCTATGCAGATGAACAAAAACGTAAATGACCCCGAACGATGGGTCTCGGCGATTTTCGGTGCGGCGCTCAGCGCGTACGGTTTGAAGAAGCGTTCGATAGGCGGTCTCATGCTCGGCTCGATCGGCGGTGCGCTGCTGTGGCGCGGCGCAACGGGTCACTGTCCCGTCTACGGCGGTCTCGGCGTCTCGACCGCGAATGCATCCGACGACGATCGCAACGTCAGCGTGCCGTACGGCCGCGGCGTGCGCGTCGAGAAAGCCGTGACCGTGAATGCGCCGGCGGAACAGGTCTACACGTTCTGGCGCAACTTCTCGAACCTGCCGCAGTTCATGCACAACCTCGAAGCGGTCGAGGTGCATGACGACAAACGTTCGCGCTGGGTCGCGAAAGGTCCGGCGGGAAAAGACGTCGAGTGGGAAGCGGAGATCATCAACGAAATCCCGAATGAATTGATCGGCTGGCGCAGCGTCGACGGCAGTGAAGTCGACAACGCGGGCTCGGTGCATTTCAAACCAGTACCGGGCAATCGCGGTACGGAAGTGAAGGTCGTGCTGCGCTACGACCCGCCCGCCGGCAAGTTCGGCGCGCGAGTGTCGCAACTGCTCGGAGAAGACCCCGCGATGAATGTTCAGGAAGATCTGCGCCGTCTCAAGATGCTGATCGAGACGGGCGAGATCGCGACGACCGAAGGCCAGTCGACCGGAAGGAAATGACACGATGAAAGCTGTGTGCTGGTGGGGCAAGGGAGAGGTGCGCGTCGTCGATGTACCGGATCCGAAGATCATCAATCCACACGATGCAATCGTGCGCGTGACGCTCACGGCGATCTGCGGCTCCGATCTGCATCTCTACGACGGCTACGTTCCAACCATGATGCGCGGCGACATCCTCGGCCATGAGTTCATGGGCGAAGTGGTCGAAGTCGGCGCCGACGTGAAGACTCTGAAGGTCGGCGATCGCGTGATCGTGCCGTTCCCGATCTCGTGCGGACGCTGCTGGTTCTGTCAAAACAAAATGACGTCGCTGTGCGACAACACGAATCCGAATGCGTGGATGAATGAAGCGATGAACGGATTCGCCACCGCCGGCATCTACGGATACTCGCATCTCTACGGCGGCTACTCGGGCGGACAAGCGCAGTACGTGCGCGTGCCGTTCGCGGATGTGAATCCGTTCAAAGTTCCGAACGGGATTCCGGATGAGAAGGTGTTGTTTCTCACGGACATTTTTCCGACGGGCTATCAGGCCGCGGAGCAATGCGGCATCGAGCCGGGCGATACGGTTGCGGTGTGGGGTTGCGGTCCCGTCGGGTTGTTTGCGATTCGCAGCGCCTGGATGTTAGGCGCGCAACGCGTGATCGCGATCGCTCGCTTCCGCGAACGACTCGCGCTCGCAGCGAGCGACGGCCGCACCGAAACGCTCGACTATTCGGATGAAGACACGTTCGATGAATTGAAGGATCTGACCGGCGGTCGCGGTCCGGATCGATGCATCGACGCGGTCGGAATGGAAGCGCACGGAACGTTCGCCGATGCCGTGCTCGATCGCGTGAAGCAGGCCATGAAACTGCAATTCGATCGCGCGCACGTGTTGCGTCAGGCGATTCACTCGTGCCGCAAAGGCGGAACGGTTTCGATCCCCGGCGTGTACGCGGGGTTCATCGACAAGATCCCGATGGGAATGGCGTTCGCGAAGGGATTGACGATGAAGATGGGACAGACGCACGTGCACAACTACACGAAGCCTCTGTTCGATCGCATCGAGCGCGGCGACATCGATCCGTCGTTCCTCATCACGCATCGCATGACGCTCGATGATGCGCCGCGGATGTATCAGACGTTTCGCGATAAACAGGATGAGTGTGTGAAGGTGGTCATGCGGCCTTCGTGAGCGCCGGGATTACAATCCGCCGCCATGCGCCTCATCACACGCTCTGATTTCGACGGCCTTGCCTGTGCGGTCCTGCTTCGTGAAGTCGAATCGATCGACTCCGTGGAGTTCGTGCATCCGAAAGATGTGCAGGACGGAAAGATCGCGGTCGGGAAGAACGACATCCTGACGAATCTGCCGTACGTGCACGGCGCGGGATTGTGGTTCGATCATCACTCGAGCGAGATCACGCGCAATGAAGACACGGTCTCGTATCGCGGCCGATTCGAAGTCGCGCCGTCGGCCGCGCGCGTGGTGTTCAATCACTACGGCGAAGAAAAGCTCGGCAAGTATTCGAAGCTGCTCGAGTCGGTGGATAAATCGGATTCAGCGCAGCTCACGATGGATGAGGTGACGAATCCGCGCGGCTGGATGTTGCTGTCGTTCGTCATGGATCCGCGCACGGGGCTTGCCTATCACCACGGCTATCGCATCAGTAATCGCGAGCTGATGTCGAAGATGATCGAGCTGATCGCGCAGCATCCCGATGATCCGGAGGCAGTGCTCGCCGATGTCGATGTGAAGGAGCGCATCGATCGCTACTTCACGCAGCTGCAGGAGTTCGAGCGAATCACGCGCACGCATTCGCGCGTCGAAGGCAATGTCATCGTCACCGATCTCCGCAACCTCGGCGAGCCGCCAACCGGCAATCGCTTCCTCGTGTACACGTGGTATCCGCAGGCGAACATTCAGGTGCGCATTTTCGACGGACGCAAAGGCGAGTTCGTGGTGTGTGCCGTGGGGCACAGCATCTTCAATCGCACGTCACGCACGGATGTCGGAAAGCTGATGGCGAAGTACGGCGGCGGCGGTCATCGCGGAGCGGGAACGTGTCAGTTACCGCTCGCGGATGCCGATGAGAAATTGAACGAGATCATCACGACGATCCGCACGGAGGGTTGAGCCGGCCGGCACGGTTGGGTGCATCGCCACGACTCACGCGGCCTTCTTGAATGGCGCTACGTTCGTCGGGTTCGACTGCTTCTTCCATCCCGCGGTCTGCACTAACGCGACACCCGCGAGAATCACCACCATCGCGACGATCGACAGCGGCGTCAGCGGCTCATTGAGAATGAGCCATCCGAGAAACACCGCCACGACCGGATTCACGTACGCGTAAAGCGACGTGTGCGTGGTGCGCATGTGCGCGAGCGCGAAGACATACGCGCTGTATGCGATCACCGATCCGAACACCGTGAGATACGCGAGCGCGCCGAACGTGCGCGGATTGAGCGCGAACTTCGCGGGCTCGCCGATCGCGACGCCAAGGATCCCGACGATCAAGCCGCCGGTGAGCATCTGCAGCGCGGCCGACGTGACAAGCGGCACGTGACGCAGGTTGTATTTGCCACGCGCGGATCCGAGCTGCCAGCACACAGCGCCGACCTGAATCGCGAGCGCGCCGAGGATGAAGTAGAGATTCCAGGGAACGCCGGAGCCTTTCGGCGTGACGAGCATCGCCACGCCGGCGAAGCCGATCATCATTCCAATGCCGCTGCGCAAATCGGTTCGTTCGCCGCTTTTGCGGAACGCTTCGATGATCGCCATCCAAAACGGCGAGGTTGCGACCAGCAGCGCCGCGAGTCCGCTCGGCACCCACTGCTCGGCCCACACGACCGCGAGATTGCCAACGCCGACCATCAGGAATCCGCACAGCGTGAGATTGCCGAGCGTGACGAGATCGCGCGGAATGCGTTCGCCTTTGAGCAATGCAACGCCGAGCATCAATACGCCCGCGATCGTGAATCGAATCGACGTGAGAAGGAGCGGCGGGATGGTTTCGAGCGCGATGCGAATGCCGAGGTACGTCGTGCCCCAGACGATGCAGACAATCGCAAAAGCGGTATAGGCGATGGTTTTTTCGTGCTTCACGCGCGCGCTCCCTTTCCGATTAGTCAATGTCGCCGCGGCCGAGATCGATGCCGCCGACTTTTTCGCAATGCGTATCCATCACGATGGTCGTGCGGGTGGTGAACGAGATCGGTGCAGCGGTGAGTTGTTGTACGAGCGTGTTGAGCTCGCCGATGGAGCCCGCGCGCACTTTGATGAGATAGCAATCGTCGCCGGCGACGGTGTGGACTTCGAGCATTTCGTCGCGACGCATCAGCTCGCGAAACTTCTTGCGCGCCGCGGCGGCGAGCGAAGGTCCCCGCGCGGCGATGAATGCGGTGATCGATTTGCCGAGCGCTCGCGGATCGACGACCGCGGTGGTACCGCGGATGACGCCCTGCCGCTCGAGCTTGTCGACGCGATCCGCAACCGCAGGACGCGAGAGGCCAATCTGTTCCGCGATCTGCGCCGCAGGCGTGCGTCCGTCCTTCAGCAGAAGGTCGACGATGCGAAGGTCGAGCTCGTCCAATTCGACAGCCATGCGACGAATATGGCGTCGAATCGTCAGAAAATCAAGAGCACTACCTTCGAATCGAAGGATTCGCGACTCTTTCGTGACCGGCGGCAGTGCGACGCGCATTCATGAGGAAGAACACGCGCGGAGAGCGGGGCGTTCGTTTCGAGTGGTGCTTACGCCATCATCGGCAGCTTGAACGCGAATCGCTTCGCGTGAAACGCCGGCGCCACATGCGGACGTGGATAAACGAACTCCGCGCGAGTCACCGCGTTCTGCAACAGATCGCGCTGCAGGTATTCGATCTTCACGTCGCGCTGCGGATCGTCGATCAGCTTTCGCAGCGATTTGCGATTCAGCACGATCGTCTTCAGCTTCATTCCGTCGCCGCGCACCGCGTAGCGAAGTTCGTTACGCTCCGCCGAGCACGCGCGCGCCACACCGGCCGGAAGCACGCTGACGATCTGTTCTGCAATGCGGCTTTCGTCGATTTTGTTTTGCATCTGAGTTTCCTTCGCGCTTCGCGTTCTCATGCTGTAATAGACGCTGATTCACGACGAAAGTTTTGTCTTCGGATGCGAAAACCCGGTGAACGGTCCGCAAAGAGTCGTCACATTCACTCCCCTCGACAAGACCGCAAGCGCGCGTGACGACGAGACGATTCTCGACGTCGCACGACGCGCCGGCGCGCCGTTAGGCAACAGTTGTGGCGGCGTCGGAATCTGCGCGCGCTGCCGCGTGACGGTGTTGCGAGGCGCCGAAACCCTCAGCGCCCCGACGTCCGTAGAAATCCGTTTTGGAAGCGCTCGTGGATTTGCGAGCGATGAACGAATGGCGTGTCAGGCCATCGTGGGTGGGGACTGCGAAGTGACGACCACGTATTGGTAGCCGCAAGCGGAGCGCCGGTGTCCACACC
>JBQCJC010000016.1:0-4961 GCA_051953135.1 Thermoanaerobaculia bacterium
CGCTTCGCGGATCGGCGCGTTGTGTGCGCGCGCTTATGTAAGGGAATGCCTCTTCAATCGCCGCGATCGCGAGCGCGCCCAAACACTTGCGTGAACACTTTCCGCCGAAGGAAGGCAAAAAAGAAGCCGCCCGGTTTGTGTAACCTGAGCGGCTTCAATAGTTTGCGTTGGTAGGCGCTAGCGGACTCGAACCGCTGACCCCCACCGTGTGAAGGTGATGCTCTACCGACTGAGCTAAGCGCCTGTGTTTACAGCGAACGATCTCAACGAGCGAACCCGTGGACACTATTCCGTCGCGGGGCGCTCAAGATAGTCGAGTGCGATTCCGGCGTCAACTTCGCGCGGATAGAATTCGCCGCCCATGCGTCGCATCGTCAAAGCTGCTGGCATCACCGCTGCCGTTGCCGCCGTCGGATTGATCGCGGAGAAGCTGTTCCTTGCCGCGCCGAAGTATCGCGGACCGAAGTCCGATCATTTCGATGGCGATCGCTTTCACAACCATCAGTCCGGATGGCAGACCGAGGGTTCATTCGTGAAGTGGCAGCTCACGAAGACGCCGACGCAGTGGCCGGCGTGGGTCGATTCCGAGTTCGGACCGCCGCCGCCGAAGCGCGTCACCGATGGCATTCGCATCACGCACATCAATCACTCCACGCTCCTCATTCAGATGGATGGCTTGAACATCCTCACCGATCCGATCTGGAGCGATCGTTGTTCGCCCGTGCAGTGGATGGGACCGAAGCGCCATCGCGCGCCGGGATTGCGATTTGAAGATCTGCCGCCGATCGATGCCGTGCTCGTGAGCCACAACCATTACGACCACATGGACGTCGCGACGCTGCGCAAACTTCGCGGCGTTCCGCTTTACGTTGGACTGAACAACGCATCGCTGCTCGCGCGTCACGGCATTCCGCACGCGCACGAAATGGATTGGTGGGACGAGGCGCGTATCGACTCGCGCGTGCAGATCACGTTCACGCCGTCGCAGCATTTCTCCGCGCGTGCGGTCACCGATCGCAATTACTCGCTCTGGGGCGGCTTCGTGATCAGCGGTCCGTCCGGTCATGTCTATTTCGCGGGCGACACCGGCTGGGGCCAGCACTACGAACAGATCCGGCAGCGCTTCGGTCCAATGCGCGTGGCGTTGCTGCCGATCGGCGCGTATCTCCCGCGCTGGTTCATGAAGCCCGCGCACATCGATCCGCTCGAAGCCGTCGATGCGCATCTCGTGCTGGAGGCGACGACGAGCCTCGCGATTCACTACGGCACCTGGGCGTTAGGCGATGACGGCGAACGAGAGCCGGTCGATGATTTGCGGAAAGCGATCGAGGCGCGCGGCGCGAAGAACTTTCTGGTGCTCGATCACGGAATCGGATTCGACGCGCCATCGTCGCGAAGTTGACGATCGTGCCATCGCGACAGCGTGAGCTGCGCGACGATTGCACCGATGCCCGCGAGCGCCATGTCTTTCTGCGTGTCCCACACATCGCCTTGCGTGCCGAGGAACGCATCGCCTTTCGATCCCGACATCACTGCCACGATCCACTCGAGCAACTCGTACGACGACGAGATCGCGAGACAGATGCACACCACGATCGCGAAGAGCCATCCGCGTCCGCGCACGACGCGAAAGCGAACGAGGATCTCTCGCGCGAGCATCGCCGGCACGAAGCCCTGCGCGAAGTGACCGATGCGATCGTAGTGATTGCGCGCGAATCCGAACGCGTGCTTCATCCAGAAGCCGAGGGGAACTTCGGCGTAGGTGTAGTGCCCGCCGACGATGAGAATCAGCGCGTGCAGAAACAGCAGCACGACGAGCAGCGGCGTGAGTGGGAATCGTCGATGCGTCGCGAGCATCAGCGCAACGCCGATCAACGCGGGGAAGACTTCGAGAATCCAGGTGAAGTAGTCGTGAGGCCGGATGGCCGACCACGCGAGCGCGATGGCGAACAGAATCAACAGCGCCGGACGAAGACGCACGCGCGAAGTATAGAAGCGCGCGCGTCTTCGATGCTCGCGCCGCTATTTCTTCTTCGACGATTTCTTCGATGAGGTGCGCTTCGAGGAGGACTTCTTCGACGACGATTTCTTCGCGGACGATTTCTTCGATGAGGAAGACGCTCGCTTCGTCGATGTGGACTTGCGCGACTTCGTCGAAGGGCCTTTCTTCGAGGAGGACTTCTTCGATGACGAAGACTTCTTCGAAGATTTCTTTGGCGGCGGGACCTTGCCTCCTGCTTCGCGCGCTTCGCTCAATCCGATCGCGATCGCCTGCTTGCGGCTCGTGACCTTCTTGCCCGAGCGGCCGCTCTTCAACGTGCCGCGCTTGCGCTCGTGCATCGCTTTCTCGACTTTTTCCGAAGCCTTCTTGCCGTACTTACTGGCCATGCATCAACCTCCTGCACAAATGCGTGTGCAAGCAGCAAGCCCGGCATTGCAGAAGATCGTTCAGCGATCGGTGTAAGACTGCGGCGCCATCACCAATGCGTTGCGATTCTTCACCGTCACGACGACAGGATGTGTGCCGCGCGCGAGACCATCAGGTCTGCGCAGTTCGAGCTCGTAGTGACCCGTGAGCGTGCGTTGCAATCGATCGACGGCGAGCTGCGGGAAGTTGTGCGTCTTCGCATAGAAGCCGCCGGTATCTTCCGCGGCTTTCATCAATCCGACTTGCAGATCGTGATAGTCGGCGACGGTCGTATCGAGCGAGAAGATGCTCGTGCGCGCGGCATCGAGCGCGCGTCGTGCAGCGGTCCACTGCGGGCGCATTTCGACGCGATCGCCGGATCGCACACCGAGTCCCCATCCGAGAAGCAGCAATGTTTTCGGGCCTTCGATTTGCCGCAGTGAATTGCCGAGGAGCACGAGCGCGGTCTCGGAGTTCGCGGCGTTCTTCATTTCATCGGCATCGAGTCGTGACGCGAGCGCGGGATTCGGCACGATCGGCGGCGGTGGCGGCGTGTCGGTTCGCAGCGCGGCACGAATCTGTTCCTTCACCTTCTCTTTGTCCGAAGTGAAATCGAGGCGGACCTTGAGATGCGAGTCGAACGAGAAGACCGCGATGCGATCTTCATCCGCGAACGCATCGATCATCGCTTCGGCGTGCTTCAGAAAATTGAGCTGACCGGCGACGCGCGATGGCTCGCGCGCGAAATCGGTCTGCACGAAAATCACGATCAGGCGTCCGCGCTTTTCTTCGACGATCTCGTCACTCGCATCGGGAGTCTCGACGCCTTTCGCGCTGATGACGATGCCGGTGGTCTCATCGACCCAGCGCACGGACTCGACGTTGACTTTGCGGCCGGCGATGGTGACGTTGAAGTCACCGGGGTCGAGGCCGAGGATCGGATCGCCGCCGTATTCGGTGACGCGTACATCGAAGAGGATGCGCACGACGTCGATCGATTCGCGGAGCTCCTGCGCCGAAGTGGTGAACGCGACGGATGCGACGAACAGGGCGAGTGTCAGCAGGAATCGTCGCATGCGTCAGAGCATACAATCCGCGCCCGAAAGGACTCGGTCACATGCGTGTCAAAGCTCTGTTGCTCCTCTGCTTCGCGGCGCTGCCGTTGTTCGCCGCGCCGTTCGATGAGCGGTTCGTCGATAAAACGATGCGCGTCGATTACTTCCACACGTCGACGCCGAAAGGCGACGAGATCATCGCGCTCGACAAGGTCGTGTCGGATGGTCCGTGGCCCGGCAGCCGGACCCGTCTCATCGACACGTCCAACCTCGGCAAGTACTACTTCGAAGTCATCGATCGCGGCACGAATCAGGTCGTGTTCTCGCGCGGCTTCGCGTCCGTGTACGGCGAGTGGGAAACGACGCCGGATGTGAAAGAACGTCCCGCGACGTTTCATGAATCGCTGCGTTTTCCGTGGCCGAAAGTGCCCGTGCAGATCGTGCTGAAGAAGCGCGATGCGCAGAACGCGTTTCAGCAGGTGTGGTCGACGATCGTCGATCCGAATTCGCGTTTCGTGAATCCCGCCGATCGCAAACCCGCGGGCAAGGTGTGGTCGTATCTCGACAACGGACCGGCGTCGCAGAAGGTCGATTTGCTGATCATCGGCGAGGGTTACACCGAAGCGGAGATGCCGAAGCTGCGCAAGGATGTCGAGCGTCTCGCGGCGAAGTTGTTTGCGACGGAGCCGTTCAAATCGCGCAAGAGTGATTTCAACGTGCGCGTGCTCGAGTTGCCTGCGACGACGAGCGGCGTGCATCGTCCGCGCACGAATGACAATCACCGCAGCGTCACCGGCGTGCAATACAACATCTTCGATTCCGAGCGTTACGTGCTCACGCTCGACAACGCTTCGCTGCGTGATGCCGCGGGCTCGGCACCGTATGACTTTCTCGAGATTCTCGTGAACGAGAAGCAGTACGGCGGCGGTGGCATCTTCATGGATCAGGCGACGTCGTCGGTTGACAGCGCGTTCTCCGAGTACGTGTTCGTGCACGAGTTCGGACATCACTTCGCAGGACTCGGCGACGAGTACTACACATCCGATGTCGCGTACGAAACCGGCGGCTCGGAGCATCCGGAGCCGTGGGAGCCGAATCTCACCGCAAACGGCGCGCATCCGAAGTGGATGGAGATGGTCTCGCCGAACACGCCGCTGCCGACGCCGTGGGGCAAGGAGGCGTTCGAAACGCATCAGCGCGAATATCAGGCCGAGCGTCGCAAGCTTCGCGAAGCGAACGTGCCGGAGTCGCAGATGGATGCGCTCTTCCGACGTGAGCTCGAATGGGAAACGAATTTCCTCGGCAAAGATCAATACGCGAACAAAGTCGGCGCGTTCGAAGGCGCGGGATATGAAGCAAAGGGGCTTTATCGCCCCGAAGAAGATTGCATCATGTTCACGCGCGATGAAGTTGGTTTCTGCGATGTGTGCAATCGCGCGATCAGTCGCGTGATCGATATGTACTCGAAGTGATGTCATCCCGAGCGTAGCGAGGGACCT
>JBQCJC010000017.1:0-12439 GCA_051953135.1 Thermoanaerobaculia bacterium
ACGTGCCGCCCGCGGTGACGCCGTTGAAACCACCAGTGCCGACGACACCGCCGGTAGAAGGATTCCACGTACCGCTGATTTCCTTGAGTGGATCGTTGAACAACACTTCGTTGATGCCGTTCGCGGAGGAAAGGCCGCCCATCGCGCCGCTGCGCGTGCCGTTGTACGTGTAGCGAATCTTGGCGTCGCCATACGACGTCCACACGTTCATCGCGGTCTGCAATTCACTCACGCCGCCGCCGCTGTAGCCGGGCTGTGTGCCCGAGCTGTACCACGCCGCGGAGCCGCCGTTGTCGAATGCAAACCAGCGATACACCGTCGGCTCGCTGATGAGCGTGAAGTTCGATTCGACTTTCGAGAGCGTGCCGCGCGCGATCGCCGGATTCTCGACGCCGTAGTTGCGCACACCTTCGCGTCCCGCGGTGCGATCGACGACGTACTGCTCGAAGCCGTTCGCATTGCGCTGCACGTTTTTCGACTCGATCGGACGGAAGCTCGCATCGAGCAGCGTGACATCCGCGGTCACGTCATCGCGCAGCCACAGTCGCTCGCCCGCGGTGCTCGTGGCTTCGTCGAACTTGCCGACGAAGAGACCGACGACGCGATACGTGCCGTCGGATTCGCGATTGAGAAACAGCAGCACGCGGCTGCCGCTCGTGAATTCAGGTGCGCCGAAAATTTTCGTGATGCGATCGTCGAGCATGCCGCCCGGCTCGCGCACGATGATGGTCGCGTCCGCGTTGCCTTTGATGGTGCGCGTCACCATGATGTTCGTCGCGGTCCAGATCGAACCGTTGCGATCGAACGGAGCTGAGTCGAGGACCTCGCCTTCGATGATGACCGGCGCCTTGGCGATGAGCTGTTCATCGCTCGGCAAAACGATCGTCGTTGCGCTCGCGGCGAACGCAGCCGCAAGCATCAGGACACACGCCATCCCATACACCCGAAAGAGTCGATTCACTGAGCCTCCGATGAAGTTATTCGGCTAAACGAATCTCCGCGACAAGTGGATTCCTTGACTTTGTAAACGTTTTGTCCGGCGTGCTGAACCATGGAGAAATCGATCCATCCGTCCCTCCAGATGTCGAGGAGGAGCTCATGAGTTGCCTGTTTCCGCAACCCGGTCACGAAGTGGACGCGCGCGATTGGACGGTCGAGGACGTCGCGCAGATCGATGCAATCACCCTCGATGAAACTGCAGCAGATGCGGCGGCATCGGAGACGAATCCACCGCCGCCCGTCACGGTGCAACGCCAGCGCGTGAGCGGCACGTATCGCGGCAGCTCGTCCGTGCTGCAGGTCGAGCTGCGCGTCGACGTCGACGGCACGCGTCCGATGAAACGCATCAGCGGCGATCTCTACAAAGTCGCGGGCGGGACCGTGACGTACTTCGGTTCGTTCGTCGTGAATGCACCGACGCTGAACGTGAGCACCACGGCCGTGTCGATCAGCGGCATTGGCAAATTCACGTTCAACTCGTCATCCCCATTCGTCAACGTAACGATTCGCCGCGTACCCCTCGGCGCCCCACTCGCACCAGCGACGCTGACATTCTCGAGCGCCGCGGGCGCGAGCGGCACGACCTACACGTGCGCATTCGTATCGCGCGCGTTCCGCGTGGTGCAGTGGGAACAGGACTCGATTCAGGACACGGTGCCGTTCGACCAGTACGACACCGGCTCGCGTCCTTCCGGCGGTCGCGCGCGATTGCTCACCGTTCCGGCGGCGTATGCCGAGGCGGGGATCGAGGTGCAGATCGCGGGAGTGTCGGAGATCTTCAAAGCGAACGCGAACGTCGGCGCAACATGGAGCGATGCGGAGCTGCACGCCGCGATGGTCGAACATTTCAGTCTGTTCTCCGACGATCCGCAGTGGCGCGTATGGCTGCTGGTCGCAACGCGACACGACATCGACGGCGTGCGCGGCATCATGTTCGATCGCATCGGCCGCCAGCGTCAGGGTTGCGCGGTGTTCCACGATCTCGTCGGCGGCACCAGCGTCGAAGCGAAACGCGCCGCGCTGCGCACGTACGTGCACGAGCTCGGACACTGTTTCAATCTGCTGCATTCGTGGCAGAAGAGTCTCGCGGTGCCGCCGCAACCCGATCGGCTCGATGCGTTGTCGTACATGAATTACGTGCAGAACTTCCCGGGCGGCGAGTCGGCGTACTGGGCGGCGTTCCCGTTCCAGTTCGATGATCCGGAGATCGTGCATCTGCGTCATGGGTTCCGCAACGACGTGATCATGGGCGGTTCCGACTTCGCCACCGGCGCCGCGGACATTGATGCATTGATGGTCTCGCGTCCGGTCGTCGACAACTCAGGACTCGACCTGCGACTCGAAGGCAAGACGCGCTATTCGCTCAGCGAACCGGTGGTCGTCGAACTGCGACTCGCCGCGTACGACATGCGCGGTCGTCAGGTGCACGAACAGATTCATCCGAACTACGGTTACGTGCGTATCGTGGTGCGCGAGCCGGGCGGCAATCTCACGCTGTTCCGGCCGGTCGTCGATCGCTGCATCGAAAGCTCGATCGTTTCACTCACGCCGGACAAGCCGCTGTACACGAGCGCGTACATCGGCTACGGCAAGGACGGTTTCACGTTCCGTCAGCCGGGCTTCTACGACGTGCGCGCGATCTATCAGGCGCCGGATGGTTCGGATGTCGTGTCGAATGTGCTGCAGCTTCGCGTCGGCACGCCGCGATCGGAAGAAGAGGACGTGATCGCGGATCTCTATTTCGGCGAGGACCAGGGCAAGCTTTTCACGTTCCTCGGCTCCGACGCACCGTCACTCGCCTCCGGCAATCGCGCATTCGATCACGTGCTCGAGCATCATCGCGAACATCCGCTCAGCGCCTACGCGGCGCTCGTGAAAGGCATCAACGCGAAACGGTCGTTCAAATTCATGACGCCCGACGGCAAACTCGCTGAGCGCCCGCCGCAACTCGCGGATGCGATCGCGTTGCTCACGGATGCCAATCGCGCGACCGCGATGCTCGACAACGTGACGAAGAACAAAGCGATGCGCGAGCTCGCAACCGCGCAAGCCGCAAACGGCAATGCGACCGCGGCGCGTGCGACGCTAAAAGAGATGGTCGGTTACTTCGAACGACGAAACCTGCGCCCCGCCGTGCTCGACACGATTCGCACGCAGGCGCAGAGAACCGCGGACTCGTTCAGGAAGAAAGGTTCGTGACTGTTGTAGCGACGACCGTAGCTACGAAGTGGCCGTACGTGCTGCAGCGAAGCAACCTGCGCGGGCGGCCGTGCCGCCTAGTGATTTGCCGCGCGTCTGCGCGTCAGCGGTTGACGCACTTTCAGCGTCACGCTGCGCGCGGACGCGCCATGCGGCGAACGCATGAACACCCAGTACGAGTGTTCCGACGCGGTATCGACGGCGAAACTGAATTCGCGTCCTTGCGCGACTTCCCATGTGTACGTGATCTGCCCACCGAGCTCGCCCGCATACCACGTGAAGGTCGCATCGGGCGCATCGCTGATCGCTTTCAACGTCACCGTGTTCCCGGCCGCAAGCACGCCATTCACTTCGATCGCGAGCGGCAATTCGTTGTCCGCGACGACAATGACCGGCGATGTCGCGAAGACGATCCCGGTCTCGACGATGCGCACGCGAGTCATGCCCGGTTGCAATGCGGTGATCCGCACCGGCACCGCTGGCCAGGACGCCGGCAAGTATCCACTTACGTTCGCGACGACCGGATCATCCGCCGCGAATGTCATCGGCGAGAACGGATAAACCGAGATACCACTGAGCCACGACGCATACACATTGAGTGTGATCGTTTCACCGGGACGCAATTGCACGAACGTCGTCGGAGTGAAGACGGGCCAGTACGCCGCATCCGCGCGTGCCTTCGCGATCAACAACGTAAGAACGAAGAGGGCGCGTCGCATACGACGTTGGTACGCGCTCGGCGTGAAGCGCGTCTAACGACACATGCGTCTGACTCACGATGCCGCTTCGACGCGCGATTCGTATTCGTTCGTCGCGAGAACGTTGATCGCTTCGCGATATCCGTGCAGCGTTCCGACGTCGACGTACGCGATGCCGGCGCGGACCGCTTTCGCACGACCACCACGCGCGAGCCAGCGATTCACGACGCCGCCGATGTAGTGCTCCGTGCCGCCGCGCTCGAGCCACAACTCGCGCAACTCGGCGAGCACACGCGCGCGCAATTTGAACGCGCCCCAGATCCATTTCGATCGCGCTTCGGGCGTCTTCACCTGCACTTCGATGACGTTGTCGTGCTCGTCCATCACGACCGCGTCGAAGAACTCCGGCCGCTCGACGGGAAAGCAGAGAAACGAGAGATCGTCATCGCCGAGGGTTTGGAATCCGTTTTCCGGAAACCACACCGTGTCGGGCAAACCGACGAGCACGTGCTCATCAGGCGGAATGAACGGCAGCGCGTGAAAGAGCGCATCGCACAATCCGTTCGGCTGTTGCTGTACGGCGTAGCACATGGATGCATCGCGCAGCGAGCCACCAAAGTACGAGACGATGTCCGACTTGCCCGGCGAGATGACGAAGCAGATGCGCGTCGCACCGCCGGCGATCATGCGATCGAGCAGATATTCAGTGACCGCGCGCGGCCGCTCCGCCGCACCATCGAATCGACTGCCGACAGGAAGAAGCTCTTTCGAAAACGCGAGCGGCTGAATGCGACTGCCGATCCCCGCGGCTGGAACGATGGCCCACATGATTTTTCTCCGGTGTTGACGGAGCATCAGCCGTGCCGACAAGCATCAAACGCCAACCGACTGCATCGCCTCCATCATCTGCCTCGCTCTCACTTCCGAGGTGTGCTCCGCCAGGACGCGTTTACGTGCGGCCTCGCCGATGCGCATCAACTCGGCATCCGATCGGTGCATCGCGTCCACGGCCTCTTCTGTTGAGCGCGCGATGAGAATTTCGCGGTCGGGCTCGAAGAACGTATCGAGGCCGTCGAACGTGTCGGTGAGAATCGGCGTCGCGCATGCGGCGGCTTCGAACAAACGTCCGGATGGGCAGTAGCCGCGTGCGGCCATCGCGCCGCGCGTCACATTCAACGTCAGCTTCGACGAGCAATAGAACGCCGGATGCTCGGGCGGCGCGACGTGATCGAGAAAGTAGATGTTCGTCGTCCACGGAAACTCGCGTGGATACATCGATCCGCCTAACAAGAACTTTTTCTCGGGACAGGCATGCGCGGTGTCGATGAACAGACGCTGCACGCCATCCTGACGATCGGGTGCGTAGGTGCCGAGGTAGGAGAGATCGCTGCGAAAGGGAGGATGAGGAGAGACCGGGAAATGTGCACGCGCATCGACCGAACCGTACAGTGGCAGCGCGCGCTTCGCATGCAAACGCGTGCGCAACTCATCGAGCGCGCGACCGCCGGTGAAGCTGAGCACGAGATCGAATCGCGCGAACCCATCGTGCGGCAAATACCCGACCGGCTCTCCACGATCGAGACGATCGAGCGTCACCGGCGTATCGAGATCGTAGAAAACGCGCAGCAGATTTCGCTTCGACAACAGCAGCTCGGATGCGGCGATCGCGTCGGGACAGTACGACGTCACGAGGCCCACGTCCGCGTCCGCCAGTGCGGACTCGGCGAGAGGAATCGCGGCCGGCCAATTCTTGTACAGCACCAGCTCGAAGCCGTCACCGCGATGAAGATCGCGCGCGGACGCGTAGTACGGGACGTCGCTCTCGAAGAAGATCGCCTCGTGCCCCATGGATGTCAGCGAGCGGAGAAGAGCGCGCCAGAGAGTCGCGTGCCCGTTCCCCCAGGATGAGCTGACGGTCAGCCCGAATATGACGATCTTCTTCTTCGTCTTCACTCGTCCTCTCCCCGTCGCTCAACAGCGGCGCGGGCGGGGCCGTTTGCATGTGGTGCAAATCGCACTCCACTTAGAATCACAGCGCACTCATGAAAACCAATGCCGCACGCCTCCTCGACTCCATGAACATCTCCTACGAGATCCGCGAATACGAAGTGGATCCGGACGATCTCGCCGCGGAATCGGTCGCGCGCAAAGTCGGCCTTCCCGCGGAACAGGTGTTCAAGACCCTCGTCGCGCGCGGCGACAAACACGGCGTGTGCTTCGCCGTCGTGCCCGGCGATCAACAACTCGATCTCAAAGCGCTCGCGACCCTCACCGGCGACAAGAAGATCGACACGGTTTCGCTCAAGGAAGTTCAGCCGCTCACCGGCTACATTCGCGGCGGCGTCACCGCACTCGCTGCGAAGAAAAACTATCCCGTCTTCGCCGATGAAACGATCGAGCTCTTCGACATCATCTCGATCAGCGCGGGCATGCGCGGCGCGCAACTCATCCTCATACCCGCCGATTACCTTCGCGCCACGAACGCGAAAACGGGTCCGATCGCAAAAGAGAAATAGGTACGCGACGTGCGTCGCACGACGCGCATGAAGTCCTCGGCACTCCTGCTGTTTCTCGCGATCTCCACTCCCCTCCTCGCACAACGCAGCACTGAAGAAGAGATGGTCATCCGTGTTGCACGCAATGCAACACCGGCGGTCGTCAGCGTTTCACGCGAAGGCGGTTCCGGCTCCGGCGTCATCGTGCGCAACGATGGCGTGATCCTCACGAATGCGCACGTGGTCGGCACGGTGCGCACAGTAGAAGTACGCACCGCCGATGGACGCACTTTCAGCGGCACCGTTCTCGGCCGCGATCCCTCCGTCGACGTCGCAGTCGTGCGCGTGCAGGCCACGAATCTTCCAGCCGCACAACTCGGCGATTCCGATCGTCTCGAAGTCGGGCAGGTCGCGGTGGCCATCGGCAATCCGCTGGGACTCGATCGCACGGTCACGCGCGGCGTCGTCTCCGCAACGAATCGCGATCCGCAAGGCTTCGGCATCGCCGCGGGTCTCATTCAAACCGATGCCGCGATCAATCCCGGCAACTCCGGCGGTCCGCTGCTCGATTCATCGGGACGCGTGATCGGCATCAACACCGCGATTCTCGTCGGCACGACCGGACTCGGATTCGCGGTGCCGATCAACGTCGCGATCGATGTGATGCAGCAAATCCTCACCACGGGTCGCGTCCGGCGCGCATACCTCGGCATCGATCTCCGCACGATCACCGAAGAGATCGCGCGCTACTTCAGTCTTCCGGTGAGCAGTGGCGTGGTGATCGTCGCGGTCGGACGCGGCACTCCGGCACAACGCGCCGGACTGCAGGTCGAAGACTTCATCGTCGGCATCGATGGACAGAAAGTCGAAGACGAAGGCGATCTGCGCCGAATGCTTCGCGCACATCAACCCGGCGACACCGTGCGACTCGAGATCGTGCGCGCACGCGGACAACGACAAACCGTGAACGTGCAGTTAGGCGAAGCGCCCGCGCAGTAAATCAGTCCGCCGCGGGAATCGTGAAGCGGAAAACGGCGCCGCCATTCGGCGCGTTTTCCGCCCACACGCGACCGCCGTGCGCTTCCACGATTCCGCGCACGATCGCGAGTCCGAGTCCCGCGCCCATGTGCGCCGTCTTCTTCGCCTGCCAGTACGGCGTGAACACGTGTTTGAGATCCGATTCCGGAATCCCCGGCCCCGTGTCGCGCACGCAGAACTGCAGGAATCCATTCGACGTCGCGCGTGCTTCGACCGTGATCGTGCCGCGGTCCGGCGTGAACTTCATCGCGTTGCCGATGAGATTTCCGAACACCTGCATCAAGCGATCGCGATCCGCGCGCAAGCTCGGCAACAGCTCCGGCAACTGACACACGATGCGCTGCTGTTTCTGCTCCGCGATCGGCTCGTTCGACGCGCACGCCTCGCGCACGAGCGGCGCCGGATCGATCACATCCATCGCCACCGAAAGCGCTCCACTCTCCATGCGCGCGACGTCGAGCAGATCCTGAATCAATCGCTGCATCTGCTTCGCCGACGAGAGAATCGTCTCGATGAGGCTGCGTTGCTCCGACGGTTCGGCGTCCTGCAACAACTCCGCGCTGAGCGCGACCTTCGTCAGAGGATTGCGCAGATCGTGCGACACGATGCCGAGCGTCTCATCGCGCACGCGCACCGCCGCTTCCGCTTTCTCTTTCGCTTCGCGCTCCTGCTCCATCAAACGAACGCGACGTAACGCGAGCGATGTGAGATCGCCGAGGGTGCGGGCGCGGACGATGTCGCCCTCGCGAAACTCTCGGCCCGACGTGCGGCTGTTGAGCAACACCAGCGCGCCGAGATTCTCCTCCTCGGCCATCAGCGGCGTCACGAGCACCTCGCACGCGCCGCACGAATCCGCGAGATACGGCGCCATGCTGCGGCCGAAGCCGGTCATGTTCGCGAGAATCACCGGCACGCCGTTCTTCAGAATCTCTTCCGTCATCGAGCCCGGATACGCGACGCGCAGTCCGCGCTGAGGCGCACCGCGTCCCGCCGATGACACGACCTCGACGAGCTTCGTGTCTCCGATGCTCACGATGCGCTCGACGTACACGCCGTCCGCGCGCGTCACGAGCGTCGCGCGATTCGTGATCTCCGTGAGCACATCGCTCATCTCCACCGCGCCGGTGAGCGCGCTCGCGAGCCGGCGAAATGACGCTTCTTCCTCTGCACGCCGTTCCAGTTGCTCGCGCGCGGCTTCCGCTTCGGCACGCGCCTGCTGCTCGCGCTCGAGCACGCGCTTGCGCTCCGTCACATCGCGCGCGAAACCGGTGAAGATCGTGCGTCCGTCAGTGGTCCACTCGCCGAACGAGATTTCGCACGGAAACTCATGACCACTTTTATGCAGCGCCGGCAGCTCGATGCCGGTCCACGGAATGCTGCGATGGCGAGTGCGAAGGAATCGCTCGATGCCGCGACGATGCGATTCGCGCAGCCGCTCCGGAATGATCACTTCGAGCGGGCCGCCGATGAGCTCTTCGGGTCGATAGCCGAACATACGTTCCACGGCCGGATTGCAGAACAGCACCACGCTCTGCTCGTCCATCGTGAAGATCGCGTCCTGCGCGGTCTCGGAGACGACGCGATACCGCTCCTCGCTTTCGCGCAGAATCTCCGCGGTTCTGCGACGATCGATGTAATCGCCGATCTGCGCGCCGATGAGCGTCATTACCGGAAGCAGCGATTGATCGGGCTCGCGCGCGGAGGAGCTGAAGAATTCCATCGCGCCGGTCATGCGTCCCGCGTGCGTGCTCGGAAATGCAACCGCGCCGCGCATCCCAGCACGCGCTGCGATCGGCGCACGCGGCCATTCCTGACGCTCGCGAAAGTCCGTCACCCACACGGACTGATTCGATTCCCACACCGTGCCGATGATGCCGACGCCGCGCGACATCGTTTGTTCTTCGCACAACGCCCGCGCGAGGTCGGGATTCACGTGCGGCGCATGCCAGTGATCGACGCACGCGACGCGATCGCCTCGCACTTCCCACAACGCGCCGAGTTCCCAGTCGAGCGACTCGCAGATGATCTGCATGATCTCCTGCGCGGTTGCTTCGAAGGGTCGCTCCTCGCTGAGCAGATTCGTCAGCGCGAGTTGCGCGGCGAGACGTTGTTCGGTGCGTTGACGATTGGTTCGATCGCGCGCGAACTTCGCGAAGCCGAGGTTGCCCTTCGAGTCGCGCATCGACGTGGTGAACCCGTCGAGAAAAACGAGACGGCCATCGTTCCGCAAATGCCAGCGCGTGTCTTCACTGCGTCCGACGTCGTGCGCGCGCTCGAGCTCGGATGCCGGTACGCCGCGATCGCGATCGCCTTCCATGAAGAGAAAGGAGAAGTGGCGGCCCATCACCTCGTCCGCCCGCCACCCGAAGATCGCCTCGGCACCCGCATTCCAAAGCGTGACCCGGCCGGAAGCGTCGAGATAGAGGATGGCCAGATCGGTGACCTCCTCGACGATGCGCCGGTACACACTTTCGCTCATTGCGTACGACGAGAAATGAGCACGTGTTGTGCCGTGCAGGAATGCGCTGCTTGGCGCGAGCGGTTGCCGCTGCTAGACTTCGCCGCCCGCGCAGTACTGGGGAGTCGCCAAGTGGTAAGGCAGCGGCCTTTGGAGCCGCCATTCGGAGGTTCGAATCCTCCCTCCCCAGCCAGCTTTTTCAACAAGTTACCTAGCACGGCGCGCCGGCGTTGCTGGATCAAACCAACAATCGCAACGCCGATGTACTGCCGGCGTCATTGCTGGCGGAAGACACTACATCAGCGCGCCTCGGCCGCATCCTTGCAAATCAACTCCATCAGTGGAGGTGACCATGAGAATCACACTCACGGTCGCACTCGCCCTGGCGGTCCTTCTGATGCCCTTGCGAGCGCAGGCTCTCGAAAACGAGAACCTGCTGGCGCTGGTGGCCATGCCACTGGCGGTTGCGGCCGTTTCGGAAATCACGAACGTCCCGACGAATCAACTCGTCGACGTCGTGACGGTGATGAATGCGGCGGATGTTCCGCCATCGCAGTTCCTCGAAGTCGTGCGCTACGTTCCGGCGGTGATCGTCGATGACGACACGACCTTCGTCGACTTTGTGCGCACGCAGCAGAAACAGGGCATGCGCGGTCCCGCGCTGGTGACCGCGATCGAAGATCGCATTCGCGCGTCGGACGTACCGGTACTGAAGCTGGCCGTCGATCGGCCGCGCGTCATCGATGTCGGAGACAACTTCGTTCCGAAAGCCGTGCGTCAGCGCCTCGCGCAGGTTGTGCAGCAAAGTAGTAGCGAATAGGTGTCATTCAGCAGCGATGCAACGCCGGGGGTGCGGATAGATTGCTCTCCCGCGTTGCATTTTTTCGGCTTTTGCGTGACAACCTCACTTCCTGCGTGCTATCTTGCCGTCCGTAAATCCGCACGTCATGGCGCACTACGACGACGAGACTCTGTTCCAGTACGTGGAAGGCACTTCGCCGATCGCGAGCGAGATCGAGTCCCACATGACGTCGTGTCAGGCCTGTTCGGAAGAAATCGACGGCCAGCGCGAAGTCGCGGATGTGCTCCGCGAAGCCGAAACGTGGGTCGACGCCTCGCCTGCTCCGCGTCGTTTCGTAATCGATGTTGCGGCGTTCGCCGAACGTGCGCGCCGCGAAGAAATCGATGCGAGAAAGATCTGCGATGCAGTGCTGACGGGGCCGTCCGCGTGGTGGCCGCAGCGTTTGCGTCAGGCGCAAAACGCGCGCACGGGCGGAATGGTCAAGGAGTTGATCGAGCGCGCGCGCGTGATCATGGATACGTCACCGGCAAATGGTCTCGCCGTCACCGCGCTGGCGATCGAGGTCGCCAACGAGCTCGAAATCAATGAGTATCCATGCGACTACGTGATCAAGCTGCGCGCACAGGCGTATCGCGAGCACGCGTTCCTGCTGTCGTTCGTCGGTCGTTTCCCCGAGGCGCTGGAGATGGCGAATCGATCGGAACGATTGTTCCTGCAGGTCCCGCTGCCCGAGTATGACCTCGCGCGACTCGCGCTCGTTCGCGCGATCACGCTGGAGTCGCTCGATCGTCGTCCGGAAGCGATTGCGCTCGCGCACGACGCGGCGGAAACGTTCTCGCGATTCGGCGATCGTCGCCGCTATCTCAACGCGCGCGTCACGGAAGCGAACATGACGCTGCTCAGCGGTCAGGTGCGAGAGGCGCTCGAGATTTACGCATCGCTGCAGAACGATCCCGAGCTCGAAGACGAGACCGCGATTCGCATTCTGCACAACGTCGCGAAGTGCCACATCGATCTGCGGCAGCCGCAGGAAGGCATTCTCGCGCTCCAGCGGGTCATCCCGGAGTTCGAGATGCGCGGTCTGGAGACCGAGCGAACGCGCAGCCGCTGGCTCCTCGGACAAGCGCTGCATGCGGCCGGAAGAACGCGCGACGCGCTGCCGATTCTGCGGCAGACGTGGCGCGAGTTCGAAGATCTCGACATGATCAGCGACGCGGCTCTCGCGGCGCTCGATCTCACCGAGGCGCTGCTGGTGCTGGGCGAAGTGCAGGAAGTGCCGATGATCTGCCGCGACATCGTCGCGCGATTCAATCGTGCCGGCATGACGTCTCGCGCCATGACCGCCCTGTCGTTTCTGCGCGAGGCCATCGCCCTCGGTGAGGCGACACCGAGCCTCATCCGCCATGTGCATTCGTTTCTGCGCAAACTGCCGGACGAACGGCCGCGCCTCCACCCGCCGTCGCCGCCCGCCGGCGCGGGAGAATAACGCCCCTCCCGCTGCATCCCGCCAAATCGTTCAGCGGCACCCCCGCTGCTCACGTCTCAAACACGAGAAGGAGGAAACTCGTATGCGCTCCACGTCCGTCAAATCGATCGCTCTCACCACCGCAGTCCTGCTCTTCACCGTTTCGCTCACCGCCGCTCCCGCGAAGTCCCGCGGAAAAGATCCGCGCGAAAAGCAGGAGACCGTGATCACGCGATTCCAGAAAATCGCGAAGAGTTTCGTGTTCAAGCTCACAAGCCAGGACAC
>JBQCJC010000018.1:0-2555 GCA_051953135.1 Thermoanaerobaculia bacterium
GCCGCACGCGAATGCGGTACGCGCCGCCACTGACGACCTCTACCCACGCAACATAAAGATAGCCAAGCGTTCCGGAGTACCAGGAGACATCAGCGACCGGTTTGTCGAGCTCGTAACCCGAAGCAGACGTGGTGGTCGCCACATCAGCACCAGTAGTCCACGTAATGCCGCCGTCGTCGGACGCGTACACGCGCACGGCCATCGGATTCCCGAGCGCAGCGGTTGGCGACGAGCGATACCCGGCGAGCGTCGTGAGATACACGACACCCGGCCGCTGCCCGGTCGCATACGGATTTCCCGTAAGCCACGGATCAACCGTTTCGTTGTAGTTCGCCGGGATCGTCAGCGTGCCGCGAGTGAAAGTCGCACTGTCTGAAGTCAGCGCGCTTGACGTCGCGTAGTCCGTAATCCAGTGGTTGTTCGTCAGCCACATGAAGGCAGTGACCGTGGAATCGGTTCCGTTGAATCGCGTGGTATAGACCGCGGACTCTGCCTCGTGACCAACGTTGGCGCCCGCGATCGCGTTGTAGCGAATGTCGAGCGACGACGGAATGAGCATCGAGGTAACGTGACTCGGAATCGAAAGCGAGGACACTTTCGGCTTTCGCACAATCGTTTCGATCGGTAGTTTCGCGCTCGAAGTCACATCCGTAATCGGAACGCGTGAGATCGGACCATCGAATACCCCGGGAGTCACGTCCTGATCGGGATGGCCATTCTCGGTGAGCCAGGGCGAGGGCGCAGGGCCTTTCAGTGGCGGCGGATCCTTCGCCAGCGCGGTGCCGCCGAACAGTAGAACGAGCAAAGACAAGACGATTGCAGATCGCACGATCGAGCCCTCCACGCCATTCTTCTGGAAGGCTAGTCTTCAGGAAGGACACCTGTCCGTCTTCGCCGTCACACCTCGCGGTGCCGTTACCCGCTACGTCGGCGTTGCGCGTCTTCGCGCTTGTCGTGCTGTCGCTGACAGAGCAGCACGTCCTTCACGTGCGTTTCCACCCAGCGATTCAGAGCGGAGAGCAACCGCGCGCATTCGCGGCCGCTCGCGCTGAGTGAGTATTCGACCTTCGGCGGGATGACGGGGTAGCTCTTGCGTTCGACGAGGCCGTCGCGCTCGAGGTGCTTGAGCGTCTGCGCGAGCATCTTCTCTGTCACGCCGCCGATGCCGTCGCGCAGTTCGGAGAAGCGCATCGTGCGCTGCTGCAGCAGGGTGAGGATCAGGCCTCCCCATCGCCCGGTGACGTGGCCGAGGATCTCGCGGGAGGGACACGCGTCGTTGAACACATTGCCGTGCTTCGGAAGCTTCGCCAGAGTCAAGCTCATAGTAAGTAGCTTACTTGAAAGTGCGTACTTCCGAAAAGTAAGTGACATACCTATCGTAAGCGTCGGAGGCAGTCATGAATCGATTCGAAGAACACATCGTCCTGGTCACCGGCGGCAACAGCGGCATCGGTCTGGCCACGGCCAGGGCATTCATCCGCGAAGGCGCGCAGGTCGTGATCACCGGCCGCGATCAAGCGACGCTCGACGCCGCGCAACGAGATCTCGGAAACAACGCAATCGCGGTGCGCGCGGATGTCTCGAACAATGACGATCTCGATCGTCTGTACGCGCTCATTCGCGAGAAATTCGGACGCATCGACGTGCTCTTTGCGAACGCGGGCATCGCGAAATTCGCACCGACGAAAGACGTGAACGAGGCGATGTACGACGCGGTGATGTCGATCAACGTGCGCGGTCTGTTCTTCACGTTACAAAAAGCCCTCCCCCTCCTCAGCGACGCCGCCTCGGTGATTCTCAACGGCTCCGTCGCCGGACATCTCGCCAGCGAAGCGGGCAACGTCTACAACGCGAGCAAAGCGGCCGTGCGATCGATCGGCAAAACGTTCGGCAATGCGGTGATCGATCGCGGCATTCGCGTCAACGTGATCAGCCCGGGACCGATCGAGACGCCGATCTTCACGCCGACGCCGGGATTGCTCGACGTATTCACGAGCGGCGTGCCGATGAAGCGCGCGGGACGTCCGGACGAAGTCGCGAACGCGGTGCTGTTCCTCGCGTCGAAAGACGCGTCCTTCATCACCGGCGTCGAGCTGCCGGTGGATGGAGGGAAGCTGGGATTGGGATGACGCGCGTTGAAACCGGCCGCGGCGCATGGGCCGGCGGCCGGTTTCAAGAACAACTCGTCACTTCACGAATGCGGTGAAGTCGGTCTGTCCCTTCTGACTTCCGAATTCATTCGTATAGATCCGTACCGCGCCGTTTTGCGTGTCGGTGAGCGTCAATTCGATACGCAACGGCGTCGCGGAGCCGAATAGCACGGCAATGGTCGGCTGTCCTGCACCATTCGTATTTCCCTGGTCCAGGATCTTGAGAAGCATCTCAATGTTGCTCGCGTTGTTGAAGTAGAAGAACGCGGTCTCGTAGGTCGACGTCGCGAAACCCGAGACAGGCTTCACGAACGCGGTGGTGTCGGCCGGGTTGTTATCGAACGCACTTCGGTATCTCAGCGTTGCGCGGAAGCGGTTGTTCAACAGACACGCCGTCGTAGTGCT
>JBQCJC010000019.1:0-7699 GCA_051953135.1 Thermoanaerobaculia bacterium
CGCGGGGGACGGTGGGGGCGGCCGTGAAAAGGCCGGGCGTGGGGCGGGGGGGGCTTGCCCCCCGCCACTAACCCGCGGGGGGGGTGAGCCCCCCCCGCTCCACGGGAGAGAACAGTCATGATTCAGATGGGAACCATTCTTCAGGTTGCCGACAACACCGGCGCGAAGAAGATCGCCTGCATTCGGATGCTCGGCGGCTCCACCGCCGGCCAGTATGCGAGCCTCGGCGACGTCATCACGGCGTCGGTCAAGGAAGCATCGCCGGATGGAACGGTCAAGAAAGGTGCGGTCGTCAAGGCCGTGATCGTTCGCACCGTGAAAGAGAGCCGCCGCCGCGACGGTTCGTACATCAAGTTTGACGACAATGCGGCCGTTCTCATCAATGACGCGCGCGAGCCGGTTGGCACGCGTGTGTTCGGCCCGGTCGCGCGCGAGCTTCGTGAGCGCAAGTTCATGAAGATCATCTCGCTCGCGCCCGAAGTCATCTAAAGGAAGCACGACAATGGGACTGTACGGACGTAGCACCAAACAGGACGAGACGCGCCACAAGCCGCATCTCCGCAAGGGCGACACGGTGGTCGTTCTCTCGGGCAAGGATCGCGGCAAGCAGGGCCGCGTTCTGCGCGTCAACGCCGCCAAGGGCACCGCGATCGTCGAGCGCGTGAACTTCACCAAAAAGCACACGCGTCCGAACCCGCAGAAGAACGTCAAGGGCGGAATCCTCGAGCGCGAGTCGCCGATCAACGTTGCCAAGCTCCAGGTCATCTGCCCGAGCTGCAACGAGCCGGCGCGCATCGGTTCGCACCGCAACGAAGAAGGCGAAGCCTCGCGCTTCTGCCGCAAATGCAAAGCTGATCTGTCCAAGTAAACCGGACAGGCGGTCATCACCGGGCTCGTACTACGCCGAGCCCAAAGAAGGAACCAGAATGGCAGCCAGACTCAAAGAGCATTACCAGAGCGAAGTTCGCAGGAAGCTGCAGAACGAGTTTCAGATCAAGAACCCGATGGCGGTTCCCAAGATCGAGAAAGTCGTCCTGAACATGGGCATGGGCGAGGCCATCCAGAACGCGAAGATTCTCGACGCGGCTGTGGATGAGCTCTCGACGATCACCGGTCAGAAGCCGGTCGTCACCAAGGCCAAAAAGTCGATCGCAAGCTTCAAGCTGCGCGAGGGTCAGTCCATCGGTGCGATGGTCACGCTGCGCGGCGACAAGATGTACGAATTTCTCGACCGTCTGATCAACATCGCGCTTCCGCGCGTTCGCGACTTCCGCGGCGTGCCCTCGCGTTCGTTCGACGGCCGTGGCAACTACACCCTCGGCATCCGCGACCACCTGATCTTCCCCGAGATCGACGCCGGCAAGGTCGACAAGTCGAAGGGCATGAACATCACGATCGTGACGACCGCGAAGACGGACGACCAGGCGCGCGTCCTTCTCCGCGAGCTCGGAATGCCGTTCGGCAAGTAAGGCGAGGAACATCACATGGCCAAGATTTCAAGCATGGTGAAGGCGGCTCGTACGCCGAAGTTTTCCACTCGGCAGAAGAACCGCTGCAAGAACTGCGGACGTCCGCGCGGATTTCTGCGCAAGTTCCAGCTCTGCCGCATCTGCTTCCGGCAGCTCTCGCTCGGCGGTTACATCCCGGGCGTGACCAAGTCGAGCTGGTAACACCACAGGACCGAAAACAGGAGTCACAAGAATGTCGATGACAGATCCCATCGCGGATATGCTGACCAGAATCCGCAACGGAATTCAGTCGCGCCACGACCGTGTCGAGATGCCGAGCTCGAAGCTGAAGGTCGAGGTAGCCAAGATCCTCAAGAGCGAGGGTTTCATCAGCAACTACAAGGTTGTTGAAGAAGACGGCAAGCCTCAGGCCTCGTTGCGCGTCTACCTGAAATATTCGGAGGACGGCGAGCCCGTCATCCACGGCATCGAGCGCGTTTCGCGCCCCGGCCGCCGCGTGTACCGCGGCAAGGCGGAGATCCCGCAGGTTCTCGGCGGACTCGGTCTCGCCATCGTGTCGACTTCCAGAGGCGTTCTCTCGGGCGCCGAGGCAGCACGCACGGGCGTCGGTGGCGAAGTGCTCTGCCAGGTCTGGTAAGGAGATAGACCAATGTCTCGTATCGGAAAAAAAGAGATTTCGCTGCCGAAAGGCGTCGAGGTGAAGCAGGACGGCGTGGCCGTCGTGGTCAAGGGGCCGAAAGGCTCGCTCTCCACGCCGCTCGTCTCCGGCATCACCATGAAGGTCGAGAACAACGTCGTGAAGTTCGAGCGACCGAACGACGAGGGCAAGACCCGCGCGTTCCACGGCTTGATGCGCGCGCTCGTGGCGAACAACGTCAAGGGTGTGAGCGAAGGCTTCAAGCGTGAGCTCGACATCGTCGGCGTCGGTTATCGCGCCGAGGTGAAGGGACGCGAAGTCGTCTTCCAGCTCGGATATTCGCACCCGGTGCGCTTCGCGATTCCGGAAGGAATCGACATCGCGATCGACGCGAAGACCAACCACATCACGATCACCGGCATCGACCGTCAGAAGGTCGGCCAGACCGCGGCTGAAATCCGTGGCCTGCGCGAGCCCGATCCCTACAAGGGCAAGGGCATCAAGTACAGCGACGAAATCATTCGTCGCAAGGCCGGCAAGGCCGCGGGCAAGTAAGGCCGCGTAACGACTAGTGGGCCGGGTATCCCATCTCGGCACAGAGGAAAGAAAATGGATCGCGCAAGACACAGAGTGGAAGCACGAGGCCGGGTTCGCGAGCGAATCCGCCGCAAGGTCTCGGGCACGACGGAGCGCCCGCGCCTCGCGGTGTTCCGCAGCCTCAAGAACATTTACGCCCAGGTGATCGACGATTCGACCGGCCGCACGCTCGCTGCCGCTTCGAGCCGTGACAAGGATGCCGGCGCGAAGGGCGCGAACTCCGCCGCGGCGAAAGCCGTCGGCGCGCTGATCGCGAAGAAAGCGAAAGACCAGGGCGTTACGCGCGTGGTCTTCGACCGCGGCGGCTATCAGTACCACGGAAACATCAAGGCGCTCGCGGATGCGGCGCGTGAGAACGGACTGGAATTCTAGGAGATCAGATGCAGCGTCCAATGCAGCGTCCAGGGCAGCGTCAGGGTGGTCAGGGCGGTCCGCGAGGAGATCGCAACCGCGAGCCGGAGCGCTCCGAAAGCGGGATGATCGACAAGGTCGTCCACATCAACCGCGTCACGAAGGTCGTCAAGGGCGGTAAGAACTTCAGCTTCAGCGCGCTCGTCGTCGTTGGCGACGGTCAGGGCCGGGTCGGTTTCGGCTCCGGTAAGGCGAAGGAAGTTCCGGCCGCCATCAAGAAGGGCATCGAGATCGCGAAGAAGAACATGATCAAGATCGCGCTGAGCGGAACCACCATTCCGCACGCGACCCTCGGTCACTACGGCGCGGGCAAGGTTCTGCTCAAGCCGGCCTCCGAAGGTACGGGCGTCATCGCCGGTGGTCCGGTGCGCGCGATCCTCGAGAGCGCGGGCATCCAGAACATCCTCACGAAGTCGCTCGGCACCGCGAACCCGCACAACGTCGTCAAGGCGACGTTCGAGGCGCTCAAGCAGCTTCGCACCGAAGAGCAGTACAAGTCGCTCCGCGGCGGCGCGGAAGCGGCGGAAGGAGCCGAAGCGTGAGCGCGAAGAAAGCTGATTCGAAGACCCTTCGCATCCGCCAGATTCGCAGCGGCATCGGTTGCCCGATCGAGATGCGCGAGACCCTCAAGGCTCTCGGCCTCGGCAAGATGAATCGCATCGCCGAGCGTGTGGATTCGAAGGAAGTCCGCGGGATGATCTTCAAAGTCTCGCACCTCGTCGAAGTCGTCGAATAAGAACTGTTGTCAGTGGCCCGGCCACTGGGAACTGAGGTGAAACCATGGAACTGAACAACCTCAAACCGAAAAAAGGCTCGCGTCACGCGAAGAAGCGTGTCGGACGCGGTCCGGGCTCCGGCCACGGCAAGACCTCGAGCCGCGGTGAGAAGGGCCAGAAGTCACGCTCCGGCTTCAGCCGCACGCTGGGCTTCGAAGGCGGCCAGATGCCTCTGCATCGCCGTCTGCCGAAGCGCGGCTTTACGAACATCTTCAAGAAGGACTACGCGGTCGTGAACGTCTCCGACCTCGAGCGCTTCGATAACGGTGCCTCGGTCGATGAGGCAGCACTCCGTCAGGCGGGCCTGGTCAAGGGTCAGCACGACGGCGTGAAGGTTCTCGGCGACGGCGAGCTTTCGAAGAAGCTGACGGTCTCCGCAACCAAGTTCTCGAAGTCGGCCCGCGAGATCATCGAGAAGGCCGGCGGCACGTGCCAGGAGATCAAGTAACGTGCCGAACGTCGTCGAAACCATTCGCAACATCTGGGCGATCGAGGATCTCCGCAAGCGCGTGATCTTCACGTTCGCGCTGCTGGCGGTGTACCGCCTCGGCTCGCACATTCCGACGCCGGGTGTCGATCCCGTCGCGCTCTCGGAGTTTTTCAAAGCGATGAGCGGCGGCGTGTTCGGCTTCCTCGACCTCTTCTCCGGCGGCGCGCTGCGCCGCCTTTCGGTCTTCGCCCTCGGCATCATGCCGTACATCTCGGCGTCGATCATTCTGCAGCTCCTCACCGTGGTCTGGCCGTATCTCGAGAAGCTCTCGAAAGAGGGTGAGATGGGCCGCCGCAAGATCAACCAGTACACGCGCTACGGCACGATCGTTCTCTCGATCATTCAGTCCCTCGGCGTCGCGTTCTGGCTCAAGTCGCAGACGGCTCCGGGCGGCGCGCCGCTCGTTCCGCCGCACATTCAGGACGCTCTATGGGGCCTCGGCTTCCCGATCATGACCGTCCTCACGCTGACCACCGGCACCGCATTCATCATGTGGCTCGGTGAGCAGATCTCCGAGCGCGGCATCGGCAACGGTATCTCGCTCATCATCTTCGCCGGTATCGTCGTCGGTCTGCCGTCGGCAGTTCTGACGACGGTTGAAGACCTTCGCTCGGGCGAGCGCAACATCTTCGGCATGCTGTTCCTGATCATCTTCATGATCGCGGTCACGGCATTCGTCGTGTTCATGGAGCGCGCACAGCGCCGCATCCCGGTGCAGTACGCAAAGCGCGTCGTCGGCCGCAAGGTCTACGGTGGTGCGAACACGTACCTCCCGCTGCGCGTCAACACCGCCGGCGTCATCCCGGTCATCTTCGCCTCGTCGATCCTCGTGATCCCGCAGACGATCGCCGGAATGATCAAGCAGCCGTGGGCGCAGGCGATCGGTAATCAGATTCGCGTCGGCGAGCCGCTCTACTACCTTCTGCAGGTGGCGGGCATCGTCTTCTTCGCGTACTTCTACACGTCGATCGTCTTCAATCCGGTCGACACGGCCGACAACATGCGCAAGTACGGCGGCTTCATCCCTGGCATTCGCCCGGGCAAGAGAACGTCGGACTACATCGATCGCGTGCTGACGCGCATCACGTTCGTGGGCGCGTTGTATCTCGCGCTCGTCTGCATCATCCCCGAGTTCCTCATCTCGGGTGTGCACGTTGCGCAGCTGCCGTTCGGCGTCGGCGCGGCACTCGATCGCGTGTTGCCGTTGTGGTTCACGGAAGGCATGGGCTTGAACTTCTACTTCGGCGGCACGTCGCTGCTCATCGTCGTCGGTGTTGCGATGGACACGATGCAGCAGATCGAGTCGCAGCTCGTGATGCGTCACTACGACGGCTTCATGAAGAAGGGCCGCGTCCGCGGTCGCCGAGGCTAAGTCACGTGAAGATCATCTTCATCGGCCCGCCGGGCAGCGGTAAGGGAACTCAGGCGAAGCGGCTTGCGAGCCGCTTCGACATCCCTCACATCTCGACGGGCGACATGCTTCGCGAGGCCGTTGCGGACGGGACTGAGCTCGGCAAACAGGCCGCACCGATCATGGCATCGGGTGGTCTCGTTTCCGACGATCTGATGATCGGCATCATCAACGATCGCCTAGCGAAGTCGGACGCGCAGAAGGGTTTCATTCTCGACGGGTTTCCGCGGACGCTGGTTCAGGCCGAAAAGCTCGATGGAATTGTCGGGAATGGCACAGATCCGCTCCGCGTTCTTCAACTGCTCGTTCCAGACGACGCAATTGTTCGTCGCATCACACTGCGACGGACGTGTGCGCAGTGCGGAGCGATCTACCATCTTGAGAATCAACCCCCGGCGAACGACAACGTTTGTGATCGTTGCGGCGCCGAGGTCATCGCACGGCCCGACGATACGGAAGAGGCCGTGCGGAAGCGTCTGGATGCGTTTCACAAGCAAACCATGCCTGTCGCGACGTACTACAAGGCGAAGAATATTTTGCGAGAGGTCGACGGTGTCGGTCCTCTCGATGTGGTCTTTGAACGGATCGAAACGTCCCTGGCGTAATTCGGAAACTCAGTGCTCGATAGAATGAAGGGACCGACACTCAAGAATCGCGACGAGATCGCGACGATGGACCGGACGAACCGGATCGTCGTCGAGATCCTCGAACTGATGCGTGACATGGTCAAGCCCGGCGCGACCACGGCACAGCTCAATGCGATGGCCGAGGAAGAGCTCGCGAAGCGCGGCGCAAAGTCGCCCTTCAAAGGCTACTCTCCGATGGGCCTGCCGCCGTATCCGGCGGTTGTCTGTTCGTCGGTCAACGATGTCATCGTGCACGGGATCCCGAATCGCGCGAAGCTGCAGGAAGGCGACATCATCGGACTCGACTTCGGGTCGATTTTCGAGGGGTTCGTCGGCGATGCCGCCATCACGGTGCCGGTCGGAAAAATCAGCGCGAGCGCGCAGAAGCTTCTCGACACGACCCGTGAGTGCCTGGAACTGGCCATCGAAGAGATGCGCCCGGGACGGCACATTGGCGACATCGGTGCGGCAGTTCAGGAGCACGCTGAGTCTCGCGGTTTTCACGTGATCCGCACGTTCGTCGGTCACGGGATCGGCCGCAAGATGCACGAGGAACCTCAGGTGTACAACTTCGGGAAGCGCGGTCGCGGGATCGAGCTTCGCGAGGGAATGGTCCTGGCGATCGAGCCGATGTTGTGCGAGATCGGGCCGAAACTGCGGTCGCGCATCGAGCGCGCCGGAGCGAACGGCATGATCCAGGACGTGAAGACGGATGCCGATGGATGGACGGCGCGAACGGTCGACGGGACCCTCGCGGCGCACTTCGAGAACTCGGTAGCTGTCACGGCAAACGGTCCGAAGGTGTTGGGGAAGTAAGGGAACAAAAGGAAGGTATGTCGAAGGAAGACGCGATTGAAGTGACCGGAACCGTCCTCGAAACGTTGCCCAATGCGATGTTTCAGGTCGAGCTGGAGAACAAGCACAAAGTCCTGGCGCACATCTCCGGCAAGATGAGAAAGCACTTCATTCGAATTCTTCCGGGAGACAAAGTGCTGGTCGAGCTCTCGCCGTACGACTTGACGCGAGGCCGCATCACATATCGATACAAATGAGCCATCGGCTGTCAGCTCTCGGCTCTCCGAAGAAATACGAAAGTGTTCTCCAGAGGGCTGAGAGCTAAGAGCTGAAAAGCTAAGGATCAAACAATGAAAGTTCGTTCTTCGGTTAAAAGAATCTGCACGAAATGCAAGGTCGTCCGTCGTCAGGGCGTGATTCGGATCATCTGTGAGAATCCGAAGCACAAACAGCGGCAGGGCTAATTCAGGAGCAATCGGGAAATGGC
>JBQCJC010000020.1:0-3274 GCA_051953135.1 Thermoanaerobaculia bacterium
AATGTCCGCGGATGTCATCGCCGCGGCAATCGCATCGAACGTTGGATCGGTGCGACGCGGGAACAGTTCCGTGTTCGCATCGCCCCACGCGTAGCTCGGCGGCGGAATGAGATCGCGAATGCGCGCGGGAATCTCGAGGAACGATGGCTCGAGCGTCAGCATCACCGCCGCGAGCGCCTCACGTTGTTTCGCCGCGGAAACGACATGCGGCAACTCCGGCTGTTCTTTGATCGCGTAGGTGTAGTTCACGCCGCCGATCGATTTCGCTGCCGCTTCAAGTTGATAGCGATGGTGGAGGTACAGCGGCACGAGCTTCTCTTCGAGCGACGAGAGCGGCTCGCCGTTGACGAGGTTCTTCAATCCGAATTGTTCGAGCGCGATGCGACGCACTTCGATCTCGTGACGCAGCATCGCGATCGGATCGCCGCCGTTGTCCCACACCGATCCCATCGGATGCGCCGCGCTGACCGGACGCGAATGCGGATCCGAAACGAACAGCGGCACCGCACGCGCGAGCGCATCGAGCTCCGCATCGTTCGCGACGTTTTTGTATCCGTAGCGAATCGCCGCGATGTCGTATGGCCCAACACCCTTCGTGTACGCCTCGGACAAATCCAATTTGCCATCGACGATCTTCACGTAAGGCGCGGGATAGTCCATCACCGATGCGCGGTTGACCGTCGACGCGGCCATGTTGTGATCGAGACCGAGCGTGTGTCCGACTTCGTGCGCCGAGAGTTGGCGAATCCGCGCGAGCGCCATGAGCGACGGCGACGTCTTCGGATCGAGCTCGTCGTACTCGGACATCAGTCCGCGCGCGAGCATCACGTCCTGCCGAATGCGCAGCGATCCGAGCAGCACGTGACCTTTGATGATCTCGCCGGTGCGCGGGTCGACGACCGACGAACCGTACGACCATCCGCGCGTCGAGCGATGCACCCAGTTGATCACGTTGTAGCGAATGTCGAGCGGATCGGCGTCGCTGGGCAACACCTTCACCTGAAATCCGTTCGGATATCCCGCCGCTTCGAACGCTTCGTTCCACCACGACGCGCCTTCGACGAGCGCACTGCGAATCGGCTCCGGCACGCCGTTGTCGACGTAGTAGATGATCGGTTTGTCCGGCGTGATGCGATGGCGCGAGATGTAGCGCTTCGTGATCGACTGCGTGAATGGCGACGCGTAGTCGTAGAACTCGGGACCGAAGTAGCCGACGCGCGGATCCTGTCGGCGCGGCTCGAACCCGGGGCCGGGCAACTCGACGAATGAATGATGTTCGCGCACGGTCACGACTTCGGCGGTCGGCGTGACGCCGCGAATCAGCGCGCCGGGACGATCGTTCGTCGCGAACGTCAGCGTCGCTTCGACTTCGGTGTTCTTCGGAAACGCTTTCGTGCGATCGAGATAAATCGCGCTGCGATTCTTGTCGAGCGAGTAGTTGCCTTGTTGCGCGTCACGCAAACGTCGCGCGACGCCGTGCGCATCGGAGAGGAAGAAGTCCGTCGCGTCGACGAGCACGCCGCGCGGCGTCGTCTCCTTCACTTCGAATCCCGCGAGGATCGAGGACGCGAACGATTGCTCGACCGCGCGTCGTTCGTTCGGATCGTTCGACATCGCGCGATACGCCGTGTTCGGCTCGACCATCAACACGCGCGGACCGACACGCTCGAAGCGAATGAGATGCGTCGCGCCGAGTTGCGAGCGATCGAGCCCGATTGGATTCGATCCGATGCCGGCCGCGAGCGAGACCTGCCAGATCATCTCCTCGTTGAAGCGCGTGATCTCCATCAGGAGCTTGCCCGATTGCTCGTCCCACCACAGCGGGACGAAGCCTTCGAGTTGCTGGAGTTTTGGCTTCGGAGTTTCTGGTGCAGCCTTCGGCGGCGGAACCGTTGCGGTCGTGCAGGCTGTGAAGAGCAGCAGGGCAATCAGCGCGCGATGCATGCGCGCAGTTTAGAGGAAGGCCGTTGCGGCCACGAGAGGGTGGCCGGGCATGTGCTGGGCGAAGAACTCCGACCTCTACGAACGGTTAGCGTAGTGCGGTATCTCTCCGCGATCAGAAGAATTCACATCGCGGGTTGACCTGCACGTAAGACAGCTGGGCGCCGCCTAACGCTTACCGCGTAATCCGTACGGATGCGTTAGGTCAGGAGTCACACAACCGCAGCTCCGCTCAGGCGATTGTTCAACGCTTGCGCGAGCGCGGCCCTGCAACGCGACACGAAACGAATCGCCGCCTTCGCTCACTACACAGTCGTACAGTGGGTTCAGTGGTTTTCGCGGGTCGGCGAAACAACTGATGTCCAGGAAAGGAGAAAACGATGAGCGAGACAATAGGCCACAGGAGAACACCCGACGCAGTGCGGCTTTCTGAAATTGCGACAATCCTGACGGAAGAAGGGTTCGCCGAGACGGAAGTTCTGTCTGGCGACCTTACGTTCGGTCAAGCACGTGGCGTCGCGGGGAGGAAACGCACGCAACTGATCCGGCGATTGCGTGACCTCGGATTCTCCGTTGTCGAGCCGGATAGCGTCAGCAGTGCCGAAAGCTTCCCGATTTTCGTCGACTGCGACCTGGTCTGGATACCGCCGGGTTTGTTTGGCGTCAAATGCAAGATCCGAATCGGTCTCAGCTCCACGAAGTAGTTCATTGCGAAATCTGAAGCCCGGCGGGTATCAGGGCTTCGCAAGGGATCAGCCACCACCCTGAGATGGGTAAACGGAGCACCGCCCTTCTGGTGGCACCACTTCAGAGCGACATGATGCCCTTGCAGGTAGAACGCTTCATCGGTGGACCGAGGCAAGCCGCTAAGACACGACCTCACACAACTCCACCTCAAACAAGAGGACCGCGTTCGGCGGTGCAACGATGCCGAGCGTTCGAGCCGTCTCGCGCCTAACCTGCCTTACACCGCGATCAACTCCTGACGAGGATGATCCGCCGGAACGACCCGATCCCTTCCTAGGCGCTTCGCTTCGTACAAAGCGGCATCGACCGCGGCGATCAAACTGCTCGCATCCCGCGCGTGATCCGGGAACACGGCCGCACCCGCGGAGATCGTGAATTTGCTGAGCGCCTGGCCTTTCAACCGAACGTCGAGACCGCGGACGCTCGACCGCAATTCTTCCGCGCGCCTCGTGGCGATCTCGAGATTTGCATCGGGCATGATCACGAAAAACTCTTCGCCTCCGAATCTGCACAGAATGTCGGTGTCGCGGAAATGCTCGGTCATGCAATTCGCGAGATGTTGCAACGCGGCATCGCCGCCGGCGTG
>JBQCJC010000021.1:0-3181 GCA_051953135.1 Thermoanaerobaculia bacterium
CCCACGTCCCATTCGATTACGAGCTCGCGAAACGAAACGCACGACAGGTGAACGCAACCGCGGACATCGTCGGCGTATCGAGTGTGAGTGATGAGGGGATGCAGGATTGGATGGGGTGGATTCTGAGGCGATTGCCGGTGACTGGTTGATGGCGTTGGTTGTTGACGGTTGGCGGTTGTTAATTGTTGGGGGAACGCGCGAGAGGCTTGCGTCGTGCTCCCAACAACCGGCAACCAACAACCAACAACTGATAAACCCGGCTCTCCCCTTGCACCTTCTCCCCCTTCGTGGACATCCGCGTCTCCTCCTGGCTCGAATTGCAGGAAACACTCTTCGAAGGGTCGTGGCAGAAATCGCTCGCACGGCATCGTTCGCAATACGTCTTTCGCGGCGTGCCGCGATCGCGGCATGCGCTCGCGACGAGTTTGCAAACCGGCCACTTCGAACAGCACGAAAACCATCTCCTCACCAGCTTTCGCAAATACGCGCTGCGCAGCGCGGTGCATGGCGATTCGGTGTGGAACTGGCTCTCGCTCGCGAAACACCACGGCCTGCCCACGCGTCTTCTCGACTGGACCTACTCGCCCTACGTCGCGATGCACTTCGCGACGCACGACGTTCGTCACTTCGACGATGACGCCGCGATCTGGTGCGTCGATTACCGCAAGACGAACGAGCTGCTGCCGCAACCGCTGCGCGAGATCGCCGAGAACGAAGACGTCAACATCTTGACGACCGAGCTGCTGCATCGCGTGGCCAGCTCGCTGGAGGAATTCGACGCGCTCGCCGATCACGACTTTGTGGTCTTCTTCGAGCCACCGTCGCTCGACGAACGCATCGTCAATCAATTCGCGCTCTTCTCGCTGCCATCGAGTGCGACGACGAGACTCGTCGATCTGCTGCATCAACGCGAGGCGTCGTATCGCCGCATCATCATCCCCGCGGAATTGAAGTGGGAGATCCGCGACAAACTCGATCAGGCGAACATCACCGAGCGCGTGCTGTTCCCCGGCCTTGATGGGTTATCGCAGTGGCTGAAACGTTACTTCACGACGAGGATCGAGTGACGAAAAGAACAACGTGCGCTGGCTCACGCCCGTGACGGAAAGCCGTCCGTACATTTCGAAGCCATGAAGTTCCGATCCACCGCTCTCTCTCTACTCCTTCTCGCCTTCCCCATATTCGCGGCCGACAATCCGTCCGCGACCATCAGCGTCGACGCGAATGCGAATCAGCGCGCCATCGATCCGCGCATCTACGGACTCGCGTACGCCACGCCCGCGCAGTTGCAGGATCTCAATGTCCCGCTGAATCGCTGGGGCGGCAACAACACCTCGCGCTACAACTGGCAGCAGAACGCCGACAACCGCGCGTTCGACTGGTATTTCGAAAGCATCGCGTACGGCAGCGCGACCGCGGGCGCGGAAGCCGACACGTTCATCGGCGATACGAAATCCGCGGGCGCACAACCGATGATGACCATTCCGACGATCGGCTGGGTCGCGAAGCTCGGTCCGAATCGCGGCAAGCTCGCGAGCTTCTCGATCGCGAAGTACGGCGCACAAACCGGCGCCGACTGGCAATGGATGCCCGATGCCGGCAACGGCGTCTCCGCGGCGACCGGACAGAACATCACCGGCAACGATCCGAATGACGCGAGCGTGCTCGCCGACTCGCAATTCATGAAAGCGTGGACGCAGCATCTCGTCACGACGTGGGGCGGCGCGAATGCGGGCGGACTTCGGTATTACATTCTCGACAACGAGCCGTCCATCTGGTTCTCCACCCATCGCGATGTGCGTCCGGTCGGACGGCGCATGGAAGAAGTGCGCAACGACATCCTCGACTACGGCGCGCGCGTGAAGGAAGCGGATCCGAATGCGATCGTCGTCGCACCGGAAGAATGGGGCTGGAGCGGCTACATCTTCAGCGGCTACGACCAGCAGTGGGGCGCGCAAAACGGCTGGTCGAATCTCCCCGATCGCGTCGCTCACAACAACATGGATTACCTGCCGTGGCTGCTCAATGAATTGCGATTGAACCATCAGGCCACCGGCAAACGCATCGTCGACATCTTCTCCGTGCACTACTACCCGCAAGGCGGCGAGTATTCGAACGACACGTCGTCATCGATGCAGCTTCGCCGCAATCGCTCGACGCGCTCGCTGTGGGATCCGAATTACACGGATGAAACGTGGATCGCGGACAAAGTGCAGCTCGTTCGCCGCCTGAAGAACTGGACGGCGACGTATTACCCCGGAACGCAAACGGCGATCACGGAGTACAGCTGGGGTGCCGAAGCGCACATGAATGGCGCCACCGCGCAAGCCGACATCCTCGGCATCTTCGGACGCGAAGGTCTCGACGCCGCCGCGCGCTGGACGACACCGGCGACGACTTCTCCCGCGTACAAAGCGATCAAGATCTATCGCAACTACGACGGCAGCAAGTCGGCGTTCGGCGATGTGAGTGTCTCCGCGAGCGGCCCGAATCCCGACAACGTCGCGGTGTTCGCCGCGAAGCGCACCAGCGACGGCGCGCTCACGGTGATGGTCATCAACAAATATCTCGCGAACAACACGCCGGTCACGATCAACCTCGCGAACTACTCGCCGTCGTCGACGGCGGAACGCTGGCAACTCGCGTCGAACGCAATCACGCGCGCGACCGACGTCACGATCAACGGCTCGCAACTCAGCGCATCCCTGCCTCCGCAGTCGGTGACGCTGTTCGTACTCAAAAGCGGCTCCACGCCGCCGGGCAATCAGGCACCAGTAGCAGTGATTTCCTCGAATGTCTCGAGCGGTACGGCGCCTCTCGCCGTCTCGTTCAGCGGTGCGAATTCGTCGGACGCCGATGGCTCGATTTCTTCTTACGCGTGGAACTTCGGTGACGGCACGATCGCCAGCGGCGTCACGGCCTCGAAGACATTCACGAATCCCGGCACGTACACCGTGACGCTTGTCGTGACGGACAACGGCGGCGCGACCGGATCGACGACGAAGTCGATCAACGTCAGCGCGGCGCCGGCAGCGATCAACGCGCCGACCGGACTGATGTCGCTCGTCTCTCGCGGCCGCGTGACGTTGCGATGGACGGACAACGCGACGAACGAGACCGGCTACTACGTCGAGCGCGCGGTCGAAGGCAGCGCGTTCACGCGCATCGCCACGCTCGGCGC
>JBQCJC010000022.1:0-2501 GCA_051953135.1 Thermoanaerobaculia bacterium
ACGAAGTCGCTATCATCCGCCCCGCATGTTGAAAATCGTCGAGTGCGTTCCCAACATCTCCGAAGGCCGCCGTCCTGAGATTTATCACGCCGTTGCTGATGCCGCGGCGTCCGTCTCCGGCGTCACGCTCCTCAACGTCGATCCCGGTGCCGACACCAATCGCACCGTCATCACCTTCGTCGGCGCGCCCGACGCCGTGCTCGAAGCCGCGTTTCGTCTCGTGAAAAAAGGCGTCGAGCTCATCGACATGACCACGCATCGCGGCGCGCATCCGCGCATCGGCGCCGTCGACGTCGTGCCGTTCATCCCCGTTGCAAACGTGACGATGGAGGAATGCGCGGAGCTCGCGCGCCAGCTCGGCGAGCGCGTCGGACGCGAGCTTGCAGTTCCGATCTTTCTCTACGAGCACGCCGCGAGCGCACCGCATCGACGCAATCTCGCCGACATTCGCGAAGGCGAATACGAAGGCTGCGCGCGCAAGCTCATGGATCCGTTGTGGCAGCCGGACTTCGGTCCGTGTGAGTTCGTGCCGCGCAGCGGTGCGATCGTCATCGGCGCGCGCAAGTTTCTCGTCGCGTACAACGTCAATCTCAACACGCTCGACAAGCGACTCGCGAATCGCGTCGCGTTCGACATTCGCGAGCGCGGCCGCATGAAGCGCGATGCGGACGACAAGCCGATTCTCGACGAGAAGGGCGAGCCGGTGTGGGAAGCGGGTCTGCTCAAGTCGGTGAAAGCAGTCGGCTGGGTGATTCCCGAATTCGGTTGCGCGCAGGTTTCGATCAACCTCACCGATCTCGACATCACGCCGCTGCACGTCGTGTTCGACACATGTGTCGAGCGCGCGCACGAACGCGGGTTACGCGTGACCGGATCGGAAATCGTCGGCCTCGTGCCGCGACAAGTGTTGCTCGACGCGGGCCGTCACTACGTCACGAAGATGGGACGACCCACCGGCGTTCCTGAAGCCGCGCTGATTCAGATGGCGATGCGAACGTTGGGACTTTCTGAAGTCAAAACGTTCGATCCGAAGGAACGCGTCATCGAGTATCGATTGAATCCGCTGCCGCCGCGACTCGCATCGCTTTCGCTGCGCGATTTCGTCGATGAGCTTTCGAGCGATTCGCCTGCACCCGGCGGTGGCTCGGTGTCCGCGCTCGCCGCGTCGATGGCTGCAGGACTCGCGGCGATGGTCGCGGTGCTTTCGCACACGAAGAAAGGATTCGAGTCGAAGCACGAAGCGCTCGATCGCATCGCCAATCGCGGCCAGGAGTTGAAGGATCAACTGCTCGCCGCCGTCGATGCCGATAACGCGGCGTTCGACACGCTGCTCGAAGCGATGCGCATGCCGAAGAGCACGGACGAAGAGATCGCGTTGCGCGAGCAGGCGCTTGCGGATGCGACGGTTGGTGCCGCGGAAGTGCCGCTGCGCGTGCTCGAAGCATGTCCCGCGTTGATCGAGCTGAATCGCGAGATTGCATCGATCGGATTGCAGGCATCGTTGTCGGATGCGGGCGTCGGCGCGCAGATGGGACGCGCTGCCGCCGCGGGCGCGTATCAGAATGTGTGCATCAATCTCGCGGGCCTCAATGATGCGAAGCGCAAAACGGCGCTGCTCGATCGCGCGGATGCCGCGTGGGCGAAGACGCGCGAGTTGCACGCAAAAGCCGAAGACGAGATTTTGGTGAAGTTGCGACAGCAGGCTTGATGAATCGCGGCCACAAAGACCCTGCCGATCCTCGCGATCCACGCGCGTCGACGTTGCTCGTCCCGAGCACAAAGTACGAGCGCGGCGATCGCGTGCTCGTCGGGCTTCCGTTCGACAGCTCGATCCCTTCGCGCCCCGGCGCGAAGCTTGGGCCGAAAGCATTTCGCGATGCACTGCCAACGCTCACGACGTTCGGTCGCAAAAAAGAGCTCGCCGGCACCGTCGTCCGCGACCTCGGCGATCTCGATCTTCCTCCGACCTCCGTACGCCGTGCACACGAACGTGTGCAGTCCACATCGCGCGAGATTTTTGCGTCCGGTGCAACACCGTTTTTCATCGGCGGCGACAACGGACTCACGGGCGCGATCCTTCGTGGCCTCGCCGAGGCGAAGCCAACGCTGAAGCTCGGCCTCGTCGTCATCGATTCGCATTACGACGTGCGCGAGTACGAAGACGAAGACACGCTCTCGAGCGGCACACCGTACCGACGCGCACTCGAAACGTCGATCTGCTCCGGCGACCGCACATTCATCTTAGGCACGCGCGAGTTCGCCAACTCGAGCTACTACCATCGCTACGTGCGCGAGCAGCGCATCACGACGATCAACGTCGATACGTTCGATACGACGCCCGCGCAGCAGATCGCGAGTGAGGTGCGTTACAAGCTCGAGCAAAGCTGCGACGCAATCTTTCTCTCGATCGACATCGATGCCGCGGAGTTGCCCGGCTCGTCCGCGGCCGCACCCGGCACACTCACCTCGCGCGAGATGATCGCGATCGTGCGCGAGATCGC
>JBQCJC010000023.1:0-5724 GCA_051953135.1 Thermoanaerobaculia bacterium
GTGAGCCGGCGCCACAGCGGCAGACGTGCAAGCGCGCCGATCAGCACATTCGCTTCGACCGTGAGGCGGTTCACGAGATTGAACTGCTGAAACACGAAGCCGAGAGAACGCTTGCGGATGTCCGCGAGCTTCGCGGCGTGCACTTGCTGGCCATCGACGATGACATCGCCTTTCGATGGCGTGAGGATGCAGCCGAGAATCGAGAGAAACGTCGTTTTGCCGGAACCGGAAGGACCTTCGAGCGAAACGATCTCGCCGCGATCGGCCGCGAAGTCGATGCCTTTCAGCACCGTGACGGTCTCGCGTCCTTCCTGGAAGTGTTTTTCGACAGAGTGAGTGCGGAGGATGGACATGGGCATGTCTCCTTGAGTTGGTCAGGCTGTGGTTGGAAATCAGGTTCTGAAAACGAGAGCGGGGTCGATCGTTGCCACTTTGCGGAACGAGATCATTGCGGCACTCAGGCAAAGCAGCACTGCGCCGATCAGGACTGCCGCATAGAGGGATGTGGGGATGATCAGTTTGAGATCGATCTTCGCCATCACCGGCCGCAACGCGAACGCCTGCAGTGCGCCGAGTGCGAATCCTGCGACGGCTGCGATCGTGGCCTGCTTGCCGAGAATCTTGTAGATCTCGCCGTTGCCGCCGCCGATCGCTTTCACCGTGCCGAATTCGCGGATGTGCTCCATCGTCGAGGTGTACAGCGTCTGCGCGACGACGACGATGCCGACGAGGCAGCCGAGGAAGACGGTGATGTACATGTTCAATCCGAGGCCGGTCGATTCGATCCAGTAACTACGTGAGCGCTTCGCCCACTCGTCGGTCGTGTAGACGTCGTTGTACGGAAGGCGGCGCTGAATCTCCGCGCGAATCTTCTCCACGTCCGCGCCGGGCGCGAGCTTCACGAGGATGTACGTGGTGTTGCCGCGCAAGTCGCTTTCGTTGAGTGCCTGCGCCATGCGGTAATCCATGAACGTGAGCGGCGTCGTGGTGAACGACTTTTCATCGACGGTGCGTCCGATGACTTTCAGTCGCCGGCCTAACACCTCGCGATACTCGCCGACTTCGAATGCGCCCCAGCGTTTCTTCGCGGAGTCATCGAGCACCATGTAGGGACCGCGCCGAAGATCGCCGAGGTTTCCTTCGACTACGTTGTGTGGAAAGTTCCACGTCTCGAAGTTCTCCAGCGCATAAACCTCGGTCCCTTCCACCGCGCCGGTCGGCAGATTCACGTTCATGAACCAGACGATGAGATTGTCCGCGTGCGCCACGCCGGGGATCGAGCGCACGCGCTTGATGTACGTCTCGGGGAACGTGTGCGCGAAGTCGACGTTCGGCGTGTTGTGCGACGTGATCCAGAGATCCGCGTCGATCTGATCGATCGTCAGCGACGCGTTGCTCATCAAGCCGATGAAAAGACCGACCTGCACGAACACGAGCGTCACCGCGAACGCCACACCGGAGACGGTGATGAAGAAGCGCAGCTTGTCGTGCAGCAGAGATTTGGTTGCGAGATCGACGGCCATCAGAGACTCCGTAGCGCCGAGGGCTGAGGGCCAAAGGCCGAGAGTGGTTCGTGCTCGTTGAGCGGCGTAAGGCTTGAACGGTCGAGAAGACGAAGGCGTGTCATTGCGGATCCCCCTCGGCCCGCGGCCCTTGACCCTCGGCCCTCAACAAACCATTCGCGATCATGTCGATCGTTGCTTTTGCGCGCGCTTCCACCGGCGTCCACGCGACCCACTCGTCTTTGCACTTCGCGATCTCGAGCGCGACGATGCCGTGGATGCCGCCCCAGATTGTTTGCGCGATGAGATCGACGTCGTTCAGGCCGTCGCGCGTTTTGCCTTGCGCGATGAGGTCGGCGACGATGCCCTGCAGAAACGCGTACGCGTCTTCCGGCGGATTTCCCTAGTTCTCGAGATTGCCGATCGTGTCCTTCGGCGTCATGAACATGAGCCGGTAGTGGCTCGGATTCTCGAGGCCGAATCGGACGTACGCGTGGCCTGCGGCACGAAGGCGCTCCACGGGATCTTCGATTTTCGCGATCTCCGCGAAGCCGTGGGCGAACTGCTGGAAATCGCAGTCGCAGAGCTCGGCGAGGAGCGCGTCTTTGTCTTTGAAGTGGAAGTAAATCGCGGTCGGGGAGTACTCGATCCGATCGGCGATGCGGCGCATCGTGACCGAGTCAACTCCTTCATTCGCAAAGAGTTCGCGCGCCGCATCGAGAATCCTGGTGCGGATTTCCTCACGTTCGCGCTCTCGACGTTCCTTTGGTCCCAAAACGTTCCTCCGTTACTTAACGCTGTTAAGTTAGGTAGCGAAGTTCGATTCGTCAAGGGGGAGAGAAGGTTTTTTTGTTGGAGGGGCTGCGCGTTGTGGGATGGAGTTGTGGCGGAAACGAGCGATGAGAGATGTGATGAGTGATGACCGTCGTCGCGGGTTGAGATCGTGTCGAAGCAGGCGCGAAGATGAGCGCGATGAGCAGTTTCTGCACAAGTGCCGCGCTAGCGACACGGTTCATCGCTCATCGTTCATCGCTCATCACTCGGATTCCCCGAACGCCGGCCGTAAGCCGATACGCGCTCAATCCGCCAATTTCTTCATCAACTCATTCACCTGATCGTACACGCCGAGCATTGCGCCGTGGACCTCGGCGGTGACGTGGTCGGGGAGGCGTTCCTCGACGCGAACCATGTCGAGGAGCTCATCGGTCGCGAAGAGGATATCGGCGAGTTTGTCGAGCACGCGCTCGGACATGGGGAGGTGGATTGCTCGAAGGGCGTCGAATTCAACGGTGGCTTTGTTCACTCTGTCCTTAGGAGTGACTTATGTACCGAAATCCCTACCCTCCATTTTGAAGGAAATTGCACCAACGGTAGATTTGTAACAATTTTCCGTGGTTCCATTCGCCTTCATGCGCCTATACCGCATCCTCACGGTACTTCTGTTCGCTCTTCCGCTCGTCGCGCAATCCGCGATCCCCGACGCCGTGCGCACGTCTTTCGGCGAGTTCCGCGCCGAGGCAATTCGTGCACACACGAAGTTCCTCTCCAGCGATCTGCTCGAAGGTCGCGGCCCCGGCACACGCGGCGATGCGCTCGCCACGTCCTACATTGCGTCGCAATTTGAAACGATGGGTCTCGAGCCCGCCGGCGACAACGGAACCTATTTTCAAAAGGTCTCGCTCCTCGGCATCACGACCGACGCGGAGAAATCGAGCGTCGCGTTCTCGAAGAACGGCAGCGCGATCGGCGAGCCGCTCAAGTATCGCGACGAGTTCGTTGGCGGCAATCAGTCGCAGCAGACGAACGTCGCGGTCGACAGCGAGGTCGTGTTCGTCGGACATGGCGTCGTCGCACCCGAATACAAGTGGGACGATTACAAAGGTCTCGACGTGCGCGGCAAAACGCTGGTGATGCTCGTCGATGATCCGCCCGCGAACGACAAAGAGCCGGATCTCTTCAAGGGTCGCGCGCGCACGTATTACGGACGCTGGACGTACAAATACGAGATCGGTACCGCGCGCGGTGCCGATGCCGTGATCCTCATTCATACCGATGCCGCGGCGGGATACGGATGGCAGGTCGTGCGCAACTCGTGGACTGGCGAGCAGGCGTACGTGAAGAACGCTGAAGGCCAGCACGCGCTCGCATTCGCGGGGTGGATGAAAGAAGACGTCGCGGCGAATCTATTCAAAGCCGCGGGACTCGATCTCGCGAAGCTCACGCAACTCGCGCACACGCGCAACTTCAAGCCGGTGCCGCTCGGCATTCGCATGAAAGCGAATCTCACCAGCACGATTCGTCCGTTCGATACCGCGAACGTCGTCGCGAAGATCGAAGGCAGCGATCCCGTTCTGAAAAACGAAGCGGTGTTGTACAGCGCGCATCACGATCACATCGGCATCGGCACGCCCGATGATGACGATCCGAACGACACGATTTACAACGGCGCGATCGACAACGCGAGCGGCACCGCGGCGGTGCTCGAGATCGCGCGCGTGTGGAGTCTGGCGAATCCGAAACCGAAGCGCAGCATTCTCTTCGCACTTGTCGCCGCCGAAGAGCAAGGTCTCCTCGGCTCCAAGTTCTTCGGCGAAAATCCCGTGATCCCCGCCGGAAAAATCGCGATGGGCTTGAATCTCGATGCGCTGTATCTCTTCGGCGAAACGACGAGCGTGACGATGATCGGCATCGATCGCACGACGTTCTTTCCCACCGCGCAGCGCGTCACGAAAGCGATGAACCTCACGATCGTTCCGGATCAGGCGCCGGAGCAGGGCTCGTACTATCGCTCCGATCACTTCAGTCTCGCGAAGGTCGGCGTGCCCGCGTTCTCGATCAAGCAGGGACTCGAGCTCGTCGGCGATACGACGGGCGCGGGCCGCGAGAAGGCGAAGGAGTATCGCGAGAAGCATTACCACCAGGCGAGCGACGAGTTCGATCCGACGTGGAACTTCAACTCGGCGGTGCAGATCGGAAGACTCGCGTTCTGGCTCGGATGGGAAGCGGCGAACGCCGCGGAGATGCCGATGTGGGTGGACGGCGAAGAGTTCCACGACGTCACCGCGAAGGCCCGCGCGAGATAACTCCGACGAAAAATTTTGCGTGTGATGCAAACTCAACAAACGCGTGCTGGCACTCATGCTGCCAGCACGCGTTGTCATGAGATACGTAGTTGCTGTTCCGCTTGCTCTGCTTCTCTCTCTCCCCGCATTAGCGCAGTCTCGCGCCTTCGATCTCACCGGCAGTGTGGTCTGGGCCGATCCTTCGGGTGACGGTTCGTTCGACGATCTGGCAACGCCGCAGGACATCGAGTTCGACGGCTCCACCGGATGGGGCATCGACGCCGACATCTTCCTCGGTGATCGTTTGTCGCTCGACATCGCCGCGTCGAAGACCGATCTCGAGCCGAGGCTGACACCTGTCGGCGGCATCGCCGCGACCGGTGACAGCATCGACATGATTCCGATCACCGGCATCGTGCGCTTTCACTTCATCCCGAACGGAGTCATCGATCCGTACATCGGCGGCGGCGCCGCGTACGTGTTGCTCGAAGATGCGGACAATGGTGTGTCCGGTCTCGACAGCATCGACTTCGATGACGATGTCGGTTTCGTCGTGAACGCGGGCATCGGCATTCGCCTCGGCAGTCGCTGGGGTCTCAACGCGGACGCGAAGTACGTCCCGCTCGAAACGAATGCGACGGCGGTTGTCGTCGGCAGCAACAATCAGACGGAGGGGCGCATCGACATCAGCCCCATCATCGTTTCGGCCGGCGTCTCACTGCGCTTTTAGCAGCAACCATCCACCCGCCGCGGCCCACAGGAGGAACACAAAATTGATGGCCGTGAGCCGGTGGAAAAATCTTCGATCGCGATTCGATTCGCGCACGTAAATGCGCCAGCCGAGGAGATTCGCGAGCGAGGCGATGATCGTGCCGCATCCGGCGGCATTGACCGAGTACAAAAGCTCGCGCCATTCACCCCCCGTGAATGGCGCGAGCACTACCGTCGCCGGAACGTTCGAGACGAATTGCGACAACACGATGCCTGACGTGTAGACACTCGCCGGCAGCCGCAGGTTGAACGCCTGCTGCATCCATCCGATCAGCAGAAACGCCACGCAGAAGATCGGGATGATCGTGAAGTCGACTTTGAAGAATCGTCGCTGAAGGAACCACACGCCTGCGATGAGTGCTGCGATCGCAGCGATCCACGCGGGCAGC
>JBQCJC010000024.1:0-5484 GCA_051953135.1 Thermoanaerobaculia bacterium
CGGTTGGCGTTGCGTTCTGGCTGATCAACGGCGGGTTAGCGTTAATGGTGGTCCTGTCGATGCTGCCGGTCGGCATCCTCCAGGCAAATGCCGCGATTACGCACGGCGTCTGGTACGCGCGTTCCGCCGAATTCCTGCAGACCCCGTTGATGCAAAACCTCCGCTGGCTCCGAGCAATCGGCGATACCTGCTTCGCAATCGGCGCATTGATGCTCGCGTGGTTCATGGTCGGCTTGCTGACCGGTCGTTCTTACGACCTCGAAACCGAAACGCAGCCCACACCGCGCGGCCTGCCTGAGTACTAAGGCTAGCCTCGAATTCAAGCAAAGCGCCGGCTTAAGAGCCGGCGCTTTTTGTTTTCAATGGCAAATACACATCCGTGAGCATCTCCTCCTCACGGATATTCGGGCCGACATTCACATAATGAAAAATCATCGGGAACTCGCCCGCGACTTCGTCACTCTGCGGCAGCCATTCATCATGGAGATAAATCGCGGCGAGATTACGCTCGCGCGATCCGACGTGCCGGGCACGCGCGCAACGTAAATTCGGGATGATCTTCGTCATGACGCCATAGTCGTTAGGCGCAACATCGTCATCGATCGACACACAGAAATCGACGCGATGCTCAGTCGGTGGCGTCGTGTAAGGATCGGTGTAATGGATGCCGAAACTCTGATGCCGATCGGGACGCAGTCCGTTCTCGATGCGCCAGCGCACGAGCTTCAATGCCGTCTGATGCTCGAGCTCCGGCGCGCCGCGATGTTCGAGCACCGCAACCTTCGTCTCGGGGAAATCGACGATCTCGACCTGATGCGTCATGGGCGCGCGAGTATATCCTTGCCTGCACATGCCCCCACTAGAGCTCATCGACGTTGGTCCGCACGTGCTCTGCGTGCGGCGCCCGCGCTATCTCTCCAACTCCTACATCGTCCATGACGATCGCGGCGTGGTGCTCGTCGACGCCGGCATGGAAGCGGATGGCTCGGACATGCTGCACGGCCTCGCGCGCATTGGACGTCGCATCGAAGACGTCACCGCGATTCTGCTGACGCACTGGCATAACGATCACTCCGCGGGTGCGGAAGAACTGCGCGTGCAATCCGGCGCTCGCGTTTATTACGGCGCGGAAGAACACGCGCATTTCACGAAAACCGCGGTCAATGGATTGCGCATGCGCATCGCCGACCGCATGCCGGAAAGCGGCGTCTTTGCCGCGCTCAAAGCCGTGTTAGGCCAATCCCCGCCGCGCGCCATTCACGGCGGAACGGTCATTTCGCAGCAACAGCCATTAGAAGATCGATTTCTCGCCATTCCGACGCCCGGACATTCCGCCGGGCATCTGAGTTTCTTCTATGAGCCCGATCGCGTTTTATTCACCGGCGATGCGGTCGCGGTGTGTGGAAAGCGATTGTGGTTCATGTCGCGTTTTCTTACGGAAAACATCGCACAGGCGCGTGAATCGATGCTGCGCTGTGCGGAGCTCGACGTCACCGCGATTTGTCCCGGCCATCGCGAGCCGCTCGTCGCGAACATCGTCGCGCATCGCGAGAAGCTGCTCCATTACCTTCGCGCCGGAAATCCGTGGCCGCTCATTTCGTGAGCTCGTAATCGAACGTGTAGAAGTGATCCTTCCCCTTGATATCGATCTTCATCGTGCCTTTCAATCCCTGCAACTCTCCCGTCCCCGAATCCGGCACGACCATCACGACCAGAGACGCTTCGCCACGCGAAAGCAGGCCACTGTGCTGCAGCAGAAACGTTCCCTCTTTGCCGAGGAGATGGCCGGTGACACGCTCGATCGCAACGTAGCCCGCGGAGCCTTCCGTCGCCGACTGCGCCATCAGCATCTCGCCGCTGCTCTTTGCGTCGAGATCACCGGTAAAGATCTTGTCGATGGACATACGGCCGATGTTCGCGGCCGTCCCCGCATCGCTCAGTGATTGCGGCGCAAGCTTCACCTCGAAACTTCCCTTCGCGTGCATCATCTTCGGCTCCTCCGCGACGACATATCCAACGAACGACAATGCGACAACGAGCAACAGCGCGACTCGAGTTTTCATAGCGATGGCGAATCATGGACTATCCTCAACCGACGCCGCCATACGCCGATGAAGAAGTTTCTGAAAATCCTCCTCATCACCATCGTGCTCCTCGCGGTCGCGACCTGGTGCGTCTTTCAGCTTCCGCAATTCGGCGGCAACTTCGAAGGCGCGCGACTCGCGCGCATGCAGCACTCGCCCGAATGGATCGACGGACGATTTCAAAACGTGCCGCCGCAGGACACCAACAATTCGTGGCGCGAAAACTACCGCCTCTACTCGCAGGGACAAATTCGTGAGCCGCGTTTTGAAGTTCCGGTCGTCGATGTCCGTCTCGATGCGAAACCATCGACAGCATTGAGAGCGATCTGGCTCGGACATTCGAGCGTGATCGTGGAGCTCGACGGCGTGCGCGTGATGACCGATCCCGTTTTATCCGACGTCGTCTCCCCTGTTCCAATCGGTCCGAGACGTGTGCATCGCGCGCCGATCGCAATCGACAAGTTGAGAAACGTTGATGCCGTGGTGATCTCGCACGATCACTACGACCATCTCGACATGAAAACGGTCCAGCAACTCGCGAAACCCGGCGCGCACTTTTTCGTACCCCTCGGCATCGGCGCGCACCTCGAGCGCTGGCGCGTGCCGCTTGCGCAAATTCACGAAATGGACTGGTGGGAACGCGCTGAGTTCAAAGGCCTTGCGATCCATTGCACACCCGCGCGGCATTACAGCGGACGCAAAACGATGGACAACTCGACACTCTGGTCCTCGTGGACGATTCAGGGATCGAAATCGATTTACTACAGCGGCGACACCGGTTACGCGCCGCACTTCAAAGAAATCCGCCGCCGCCTTGGCGACATGGACCTGACACTCCTCAAAGTCGGTGCGTACGGCGAAACGTGGCTCGACATCCACATGGATCCCGAGCACGCCGTTCAGGCGCATCAGGACCTCGGCGGCAAAATCCTACTGCCGGTTCACTGGGCGACGTTCAATCTCTCCTACCACGCCTGGGACGAGCCGATTGTCCGCACGCTCAACGCCGCGCGCGCGAGAAACGTTCACGTGATCACGCCGCGACCCGGTGAAAGTTTCGAGTTCGAAAAACCGGACAAAACTACCGGCTGGTATGGCGCAGAATCGCGTGCGGCTCGTCAGAGGTGACGGACGTCACCGTCATCGATGCCCTCGTGTCACCACCCTGCACAAGGAACTCCTTAAACAATCCGTAGCGGATCGATACGCCAAAGGAGGTCACGATGACGGCGTTTCTCAGAACACTCCTGGTCCTTGCAACAGCAGGTGCCATTTCATTTCCAGCACAGCCCCCGAAAATCACCACACCTGACGCATCCGCGAGCAGCGGTCGCAGGCGCTCGGTGGGCACCCCAACGACTCCGGTTCCGTCGCGTCCAGAATTTGTCTCGACGAACCTCGAGTACTACCTGACCGATGACGGCATCGCGTACATCCGCCCGGGCCTGAAGATCACGGTGAAGTCCGTGACCATCCCGGCGGACCGCAAACCGGTCGTGGAATTCACGGTCACGGACAACTTCGATCAGCCGCTCGATCGTCTCGGCAAAACCACGCCGGGCGTCGTCTCCACGACGTGGCTGCTCGCCTGGTACAACCCGGAGACGCGGTTGTACACGTCGTATCTCACGCGTCAGGCAACGGCGGTAGCCGGCAGCCCGAAGGCGGGAGTGATCGCCACCCAGGCGACCGGTGAAAACACCCCGGCGAACTACACCGATAAAGGCAATGGTCTTTACTCGTACAAGTTCAATGCGGCGTTGCCGGCGAACTTCGATCAGACGAAGACGCACACGCTGGGCATGTACGCGAGCCGCAATCTCACCGAGCAGATCGGCAAGCAGTACTACTCGAACGTCGAGTTCGATTTCCGTCCTGACGGCCAGAACGTCGTCGACAAGTGGGACAAGGTTCGCGACGTTGCGTCCTGTCAGAACTGCCACGACGCGCAGACGTTCGGCCTGCACGGCGGCTCCCGCCGCGACGTGAAGCTCTGCGTGATGTGTCACACGCCGCAGACGACCGATCCCGAGACCGGCAACACGGTCGACATGGCCACGATGATCCACAAGATCCACTCGGCCGAGGATCTGTCCACGCCGTATGTGATCTGGGGCAATGGCAGTTCCATTCACGACTACTCCGAAGTCACGTATCCGCAGGACAACCGCAACTGCAAGAACTGCCACGAAGGCACGACGCCGAACGTCGCCGCCTCGGTGCCGGCGCAGAAGGAAGTCTGGTACACGCAGCCGAGCCGCCGCGCATGCGGCGCCTGCCATGACGACATCAACTGGGTCACCGGTGAAGGCCACCCGGCCGGACCGCAGACCAGCGATGCCGCCTGCGCGGCCTGCCACGTTCCGGACAGCGGTCAGGAATTCGACGCGTCGGTCAAAGGCGCGCACGTGATCGAGACGAAGTCCACGCAGCTTGGCGGCATCAACGCCACGATCGTCAGCGTCTCCAACGTGAAGGCCGGCGAGAAGCCGACCATCGTCTACAAGTTCACGAACAACAAGGGCCAGGTGCTCGACGGAACGAAGTTCGCGACGTTCGCGCCGATGCACGCGGGTCCGACGACCAGCTACACCAGCTACTTCCGTGAGTCCGTCACCGCCACGAGCACGAACAAAGCGACGTTCGATGCGGCCACCGGCAACACGACCTACACGTTCACCAATCCGATCCCGGCCGGCGCCACCGGCACATGGGCATTCACCGGCGACTTCTACAACACCGTCACGCTGAAGCGCGGCGACGGCAAAGCGGACATTACCGGAATTCGCGACGCAGCCGTCAACCCTCAGAAGTACGTCAGCCTCACCGGCGCCACCGCGACTCCGCGTCGCACGTCGGTCTCGATCGCGTTGTGCAACGAATGCCACGACAGCCTCGGGCTGCATGGCGGACAGCGCCGCACGATCGAAGAGTGCGTGATGTGCCACAACCCGGTCACGGGCGACAAGTCCGTGCGCGTTGCCGGCACTGGTGAGGAAGAGTCGATCTCGTTCCAGCGCATGATCCACCGGATTCACACCGGCAAGGAACTGACGCAGGACCTCACGATCTACGGCAATCGCAGCAGCGTGAACAACTACAACGAAGTGACCTATCCGGGCGACCGCCGCAACTGCGCCTCGTGCCACGTGAGTGACGCGCAGCAGCTTCCGGCCGCGGGCGATCCGGTGATCACGAAACGCGACTACTTCTCGCCGCAGGGCTCCGGTACCGCCGCGTGCCTCGGCTGCCATGACAATCGCGATGCGGCAGCGCACGCGTTCCTGAACACGACCACGTTCGGCGGTCAGCCGGCCGAGGCTTGTGCGACGTGCCATGGCAAAACCAAAGAGTGGTCCGTCGACAAGTCGCATGCCCGGTAAATCGGGTCTCGTGAAGG